>NZ_NEVB01000195.1:0-29890 GCF_002259925.1 Aeromonas sp. A35_P
GGCCAATTGTGAGCACCTGGGTGTTGTCACCGGGGGCAACCTTGACTTGCTGGATCATCCGGCATTCAACTGGGTAAACACGATGATAGGGAATGTGAAGAACTCGCTGCGGGGCAGTTGCCATACGCTCGGAGCGAAGCATTTACCGAGACATCTTGCTGAATACTGCTTCCGGTTTAATCATCGTTTTGACCTCAAAAGCATGTTGGTTGAATTGGGGCATGCAGTCGTGGCAAGCCCTCCGATGCCATATCGGCTCTTGAAGCTGGCTGAGGGTCATGGGTAATCAGGAAATGGAAAAAGTGATCTTCAAACGTGCCGCATTGAGCGCAGCCGTCGTTGCTGCCATGCTCGCCCCCGGTATGGTGTTGGCTGCCGACGAAGCAGGTCCCACCTATGCAGCCGCCGCCAGCAAATTCTATGAAGAAGGCAAACTCAACGGTGGCCTCTTCTACTTCCAGCGTGATCGTCAGCGTATCGACGGCGACCCCACAGCCAAGAACAAAGAAGGCAAGTACCAGTCCAACCTGAGCCACGCCACCACCCAGGCCTCCCTGAACTTCAACTCCGGCTACGCCTGGGACGTGGTGGGTATCGATGTGGGCGGTTTCGGTGCCTATGACCTGGCCGTGACCGAGAACCACCCGGTCAACCAGGAGAACGAATTCTCCTTCGCCGGCAACAAATGGGGCGAAAACTACAAGGACGGTTCCCCGGAAGGCGGCTTCAGCCTGGCCAACGCATCGCTGAAATTCAAGGCGCTGGACGGAGCCCTCACCGCCAAGGGCGGTCTGACCCAGCTCTACGTACCGGGCGTGATCGGCGTGAACTGGTCCTATCAGCCGGGTACCTACCGTGGTGGCCAGATTGAAGGCAACTTCGGCGGCCTCTACCTGACCTACGCCATCGCCGACGAGTACAAATCTCCCTGGTACAAAGAGACCCAGAAGTTCTCCCGCGCCAAGGCCTGGATGGATCCGTTCGCCGATGAAAACGTCATCGACTACATCCAGGGTGTAGCGGCGCGTTACACCTTCGAAAACGGCACCTCCATTACCGGTTCTTACGGTAACTCCGAAAACTACATGGACAGCTACCACTTCAAGCTGGCCCACAAGTTTGACGTGCTGGGCGGCCTCTCCACCAGCTACCAGTTCTACGGCTCCGACACCGAGACCTACCAGAAGGGCGGTGCCGACATCGAGACTTACGACGGCCTGGCATGGCAGCAAGCGCTGACCGCCGCCTGGGGCATGGGCCCGTACGGCTTCCGTCTGGAAGGTCTGTGGACCAAGGCCGAGGGTAACGAAGGCAACTACCTGCCCCGTCTGACCCGTGGCTACGGCAACTCCCAGGGCGCGAACGAGATCTGGTGGGACTCCCGCTCCGACTGGAACGCCAACAACGAAAAAGCGCTGTTCTTCGGCGTGACCCGCTCCCTGGATGACCTGGTAGGCGCACCTGGCTGGTCCGTCGGCGTCTCCGGTGCCTACGGCTGGGATATCCAGAAAGGCGACGGCACCAAGGCCACCAACGGTGAAGATACCGAATGGGCAGCTAACTTCGACGTCATGTACACAGTGCAGGATGGCAAGCTGAAGGGCACCCTGTTCAAGCTGCACTACACCGATTACAACAACGACATCAGCCAGAGCGGCGGTTGGACCGAATACCCCAACATCTTTGCTTCCGAGAAAGACGTCAAGTTCCACATCATCATGCCGTTTACCATCCTGTAAGCAGGTGGTTGAAGTTAGCAAACCGGGCCGATTGGCCCGGTTTTCTTTTTTCTGATCAGCGGGTTAACATGCAAGGCCGCAGGCGCTGCTGCCTGCCCCGTCACCACAAGGATGCGCCCATGTCCCGCTTCGTTCTGATCACCGGCTGCTCCAGCGGCATCGGCCTGGCCGCCGCCAAGGCGCTCGGCCAGCACGGTTACACCGTCATCGCCTCCGCCCGCAAGGCCGAGGACGTGGCGCAGCTGCGCCAGCTCGGTTTGCTGGCCGTCGAGCTGGATCTGGCCAACGAGGCCAGCATAGAGCGGGGCGCAGCCGAGGCGCAGGCACTGGCCGGTGGCCGCCTGTATGGCCTGTTCAACAACGGCGCCTACGGCCAGCCCAGCGCGCTGGAGGATCTGCCCACCCAGGCGCTGCGCGAGCAGTTCGACACCAACCTGTTCGGCTGGCACCACCTGATTCGCCAGCTGCTGCCGGCCATGCTGGCGGCCGGCGAGGGGCGCATCGTGCAGAACAGCTCGGTGCTGGGGCTGGTGGCCATGAAGTATCGCGGCGCCTACAACGCCAGCAAGTTCGCGCTGGAAGGGTATACCGATACCCTGCGCCTGGAGCTGGCCGGCAGCGGCGTGCAGATCAGCCTGATCGAACCAGGCCCCATCGACACCCGCTTTCGGGCCAATGCCCGCGCCGCCTTCCTGCGCCACATAGATCCCGCCACCAGCCGCCATCAGGCCGCCTACCAGCAGACCCTGAGCCGGCTGGAGCGTGAAGGGGGGGCCCGCGGTTTTACCCTGCCAAGCGAGGCCTGCATCGCACCGCTGCTGCATGCACTCGGCAGCTCGCGCCCCAAACACCGCTACCCGGTCACCTTCCCGACCCGGCTGTTCGGGGTGCTGCGCCGCCTGTTGCCAAGTTGCCTGCTCGACCGGATCCTCGCCAAGTCGGCCTGACGGCAACTGCTTCGCCACCAGACACGCCCGCAAACCACCGGCTGCCAGGGGCGGCGATGCGCATCGTCGCCTCCCGCCCCATTACCGCCTGCCCTGCGCCGGGGGATTGCCGCACTCCACGGCGCCGTGCATGGCAGCACCGCAGCCTCAGTAGTGCTGGCCGTTGCTGTAATAGCAGCTTTTGACGATGGGCAGCACCTGCACCACCACATAGGTCTGCTCCCCCAGCACCGCTTTGAGGTGGCGGGTGATCAGCGCCGCGGCCGCGTCCTGCAGCTCCTGCGGGCGTTCGAACCAGACCAGCTCGACGAACGGAAAGCCGGCCTCGCGCTCCCCCTCGCGCACCCAGTGGCTGTCGATGCACTCCAGGGTGACGAACTCAGGTTTGCCCCCGGTGAGGGCGCAGAGATCCGCCAGCAGAGGGGTGCTTATCTGCTTGAGGGTGTCGACGGAGACGGCCCGAAAACGAAGGTGGGGCATGGGAAAACCTCTTGGCTGTGACAAATGAGGACTTATCATAGGGGTTATTGTGACGAAGAGAAGCCATCCGCTGACATAAGGTTCCCAATGAGACTCCATCGCCTGCTGCTCCCCTTCCTGCTCTGCCTGCTGCTGCCGCTGAGCGCCTTTGCCGACCCCGCCTTCTATCGGGTCAACAAGGGCGATCAGCAGCACTGGCTGCTGGGCTCCATCCACGCGGGCAAGCCCTCGCTCTATCCGCTGCCCGACCCCATCGAGCGGGCCTGGCTGCAGAGCGGCGCCCTGGTGCTGGAGGTCGACCTGACCCACATCAGCCAGCAGCAGTGGCAAGAGATGGGAGCCATCACCCGGCTGGTGGACGGCAAGACCCTCAAGGAGCACATACCGCTCGACCTCTACCGGCGCACCATCATAGCCGCCGGCCAGAACGGCCTGACCGAGAACATGCTGGCCCCGCTGCGCCCCTGGTTCGCCGCCATCACCCTCACCCAGGCGGCGCTGGAGCGCACCGATTTTCGCAGCGCGCTCGGGGTGGATCAGCACTTCGCCAAACAGGCCACCGACGGCGGCAAACCCATCATCGGCTTCGAGACCCTGCTCGAGCAGCTCGGCTACCTCGCCAGCGTCGGTGACAACCAGACCCTGATGCTGGAGAGCACCCTGGACGAACTGCCCGAGCTCGAGCGCGGCTTTGGCGAGGTGATGAAGGCGTGGGAAGAGGGGGATGAGGCGACCCTCATCAACCTGCTCAAGTCGGAGATGGCGCCGCCCAAGTTGCAGGCCTGGCTGGAACAGACCCTGCTGGCGGAGCGCAACCACAACTGGCTGAAGAAGTGGTCCACCCTGCCGAACGAGAGTTTCATCGTGGTAGGGGCGTTGCATCTTTACGGCGACCAGGGGCTACTCGCTTTGCTGGATCAGCAGGGCTGGCGCATCACCCCGCTCACCGAGCCGGGCCCGCGCAAACCCGCCCGCCAATAGTCGCCGACGGGGCCACACCGGCTCCGTCAGAGTCTTGAACTGGGAGGAGGCTCACAGATCCGGCTGCCGATTAAATAACCACAGGGGGACTTGATCGAGATCATCTCTTTGCTCCCAAAGAGGTATCTATCATGCCTGTCATCAATGGGATGACAGGAGTGCACGAGATGGATTTTTGGATGAACCTGATGTTCGGCAACAGCGTGGGACTGATGTCCATGTTGGTGATTATCGGTACCTTCCTGCTGATCAGTTCCTACGCGGCTTATTTCATCTACAAGGTGATGAACGCCAAGCCGCCGAAAGAGGGTCAATAAGCCTGCGTCAGGCGATCCCCGATCGCCTGCTCCCGTCCTCGCCTCTCCTTTTGTTCAGGGTCTGAGCAGACCCGCGCCACTGCCGCGCCCGCCACTTTCAGATCCGCCCCCGCCCGCTATAATGGCCACTCATTCCACCTGCGGGGAGCCTGCCGTGTCTCATAACGACGAACTCTCACTGTTTCGCAATGAAGTGGCCGATGTGCGCCCCATTCGCAACGACCATGTCCGCCTCCAGACGGCCAGCAGCCCGACCGACGCCCAGCTGGCGCGGCGCCAGGCCGCCACCGCCGAACAACTCGCCCTGGATCACCTCAGCATGGAAGCGGTCGAGATGCTCGACCCCCACGCCATCGTCGGCTTCAAGCGCGACGGGGTGCAGGAGGGGGTCTACAAGAAGTTGCGGCTCGGCAAGTACGAGCTGCAGGCGAGCCTGGACCTGCACCAGAAGACCCTGAACGAAGCGCGCCAGAGCCTGGTGCAGTTCATCGCGGATTGCGAACTGCGCGACATCCGCTGCCTGCTGATCCTGCACGGCAAGGGAGAGCGCAGCACGCCGCGCGCCCTGCTGAAAAGCTATGTCAGCGCCTGGTTGCCGCAACTGCCGGCGGTGATGGCCATGCACAGAGCCGAGCGTCGCCACGGCGGCGGTGGCGCCCTCTACGTACTGCTGCGCAAGAGCGAGCGCAAGAAGGCGGAGAACCGCGAACGCCACCAGAAGCGGCTTGGCTAAGCGGCGGCTCGCACCGACCGGTGAGCGGTGGTAGCATCGAACGGCCCCGAGCATGCCAGGTACGGGGTGTACGCCATCAGGGACGATAACAAGGATAATCCCATGTCATATCAGAAACTTGAACAACATCAGCAACAGCTGCACCGACTCTCCCACCTCTCCGCCATCTGTGGCTGGGATCAGGCCGCCATGATGCCGGAGGGGGGCAACGAAGCCCGCGCCGAGGCCATGGCCGAACTGGGACTGCTGATCCACCACAAGCGCACCGCCCCCGAGCTGGGCGACTGGATTGCCAAGGCCGAGAGCGAGCCACTGGACGAAACCCAGCGTGCCAACCTGCGCGAAATCAAGCGCCACTGGCAGGATGCAAGCCTGTTGCCCGGGGATCTCGTGGAGGCGCTGTCGCTGGCCGGCAGCAAGTGCGAGCACGCCTGGCGCCGCCAGCGCAAGGAGAACGACTGGGCCGGCTTTGCCCCGAACCTCGCAGAAGTGGTGAAACTGTCCCGTGAGGTCGCCTCCTTGCGTGCCGAGGCGCTCGGGGTACGCCCCTACGACGCCATGCTGGCGCTCTATGAGCCGGGCATGACCAGCGCCCGGCTCGACGAGATCTTCGGCGATCTGACCGGCTGGCTCCCCTCCCTCATCCAACAAGTGAGTGAGCAGCAGAAGAGCGAAACCATCCTGATCCCGCAAGGCCCCTTCCCCATCGCCGCCCAGCAGGCGCTCGGCCAGCAGGTGATGGGGCTGCTCGGCTTCGATTTTGCCCATGGCCGGCTCGATGTGAGCAGCCACCCGTTCTGCGGCGGGGTGCCGACCGACGTGCGCATCACCACCCGCTACAACGAGCAGGAGTTCGTCTCCAGCCTGATGGGCATAGTCCATGAAACCGGTCACGCCCGTTACGAGCAGGGCTTGCCGCGCCAGTTGCTGGGCCAGCCGGTGGCCGAGGCGCGCTCCATGGGCATTCACGAGAGCCAGAGCCTGTTCTGCGAGATGCAGCTCGGCCATGATCCCGCCTTCCTGGCGCTGCTGGCGCCGCACATTCGCACCCACTTCGGCGAGCAGGCGGCGTTGGCGCCGGCGAACCTGGCCAAGCTTTACAACCGGGTCGAGCCCGGCTTTATCCGGGTCGATGCGGACGAGGTGACCTACCCGGCCCACGTCATCCTGCGCTACGAGCTGGAGCGCGATCTGATGGAAGGTCGCATCGAGGTGGCAGACATTCCCGCGCTGTGGGATGCCAAGATGCAGCAGTGGCTGGGGCTTTCCACCCAGGGCAACTACCAGAATGGCTGCATGCAGGACATTCACTGGACCGACGGCTCGTTCGGCTACTTCCCGAGCTACACGCTCGGCGCCATGTACGCGGCGCAGCTGCGCTTCGCGCTCGAGCGCGAGCTCGGCAACATGGGCGAGCTGATCGCGGTGGGCCGCCTGCCGGAGATCTTCGCCTGGCTGGGCCGCCACATCTGGTCCCAGGGCAGCCGCTACGGCACCGACGAGCTGGTCAGCCGCGCCACCGGCGAGGCGCTGAATCCGCACTGGCTGCGCAAACACCTCGAGCAGCGCTATCTGAAGTAGGGCCAGCGTGCCCACAGCAGATAACAAACGGGGCCTCGCGGCCCCGTTTTTCATGGCGGCGTGGCGCCTCAGCGCCCGTCCGGCACGCCGGTGAACTCGCGCAGCTGCAGTATGTTGCCCTCGGGGTCGAACGCATTGCGCACCACGAAACCTGGGCCGGACCACTGCTGCGGCAGCAAGCCTCCGCCGAGATCGGCCGCTTTCGCCTCCGCCCAGGCGAGGCTCGGCACGGTAAAGAACAGCTTGATGGCGCCCTGCTCGCGCAGTTGCGGCGGCGTGGTGATGACCACCTGTTCCGCATAGGGGGCTGGGATCGCGTGCAGCAACAGCTGGATGTCGGCGTTTTCCTGCACGATCAGCTCGTCACTCTGGCTGCGGATCTCCATCTGCAGCAGGGTGCGATAAAAGTGGCTCAGCAAGCCGGGATCCCTGGCGTAGATCAGGGCGCCGGCACGTGCGGGTCCTGGCATGGCTCTCTCCTCCTTGGATGTTGTCAGCCCAGATTCGCACACTTGCCCCGCCAAACCGATCTGTTTTTCATACCGTGCACGTGGCATCGGCTTTATTTCAATTGCTGTCCGTTTCTGGCTAGTCATAGCCCCCGTTCCTGCTTAGTCTCTCACTCATCCGGGCCGCCGTGCCCACCCCGTTTTCGGCGCAAGGAGCCACCGATGCCAACAGATCCCGCCATGACGATGCCGCCGGCCCCAGAGGATGAGTCAGGCCTGCCGCTCAGCGCCGAGCAGTGCCATGCCGCCCGCCTGGCCCGCGATGCGCGCTTCGACGGCCGCTTCTTTACCGGCGTGCTCTCCACCGGCATCTACTGTCGCCCTGTCTGTCCGGCGCGGCCACCGCACGAGCACAACGTGCGCTACTTCCAAAGCGCCGCCGCAGCGGAGCAGCACGGCCTGCGCCCCTGCCTGCGCTGCCGGCCTGAGCTCGCGCCCGCCGCCCCCGGCGATCTGCCGCCGACGCTGGCGCGCCTGCTGGCCCGGATCGATCGCGGCGAGCTGGCGGAACGCTCGCTCACCACGATGGCTGAACAGGCCGGCATCAGTGAACGCACGCTGCGTCGTCAGTTCGAGCAGCACCTCGGCGCCTCGCCGAAACAGGTGGAGCAGACGCGTCGGCTGCTGCTCGCCAAGCGGCTGTTGACCGAAACCCGGCTGCCCATCACCGACATCGCGTTTGCGGCGGGCTTTGCCAGCATTCGCCGCTTCAACGACGCCTGGCAGCGGGCATATGGGCTGGCGCCGCGGGCGCTGCGTCGTCATAGCGAGCCAACCGACGACGCCACCGCCCTGACGCAGGCTGCGCCACAGACCGAGGATGGGGCGATGCTCACGCTGCAACTGCCCTACCGCCCCCCTTACGACGTGGCGGCCATGCTGGCGTTCTACCGGCTGCGCGCCATTCCGGGGCTGGAGCGGGTAGATGGCGAGGTGTATGAACGCCTGCACCGGGTCGGCGATCGGCTCGCACGGGTGCGCATCAGCCAGGGCAAGGGGCACAGCCTGCAGCTCAGCGTCCATGATCTGCCGCCCGCCGCGCTGCCTGATCTGCTGTATCGGGTGCGCCGGATGTGGGATCTCGATGCTGACATGCAGCGCATCGGTGCGCGGCTCGGGCAGGATCCGCTGCTGGCACGCCTGCAGGCACGCTGGCCGGGGGTTCGGCTGCCCGCCGGCTGGGACGAGTACGAGGTGATGCTGCGCGCCATCGTCGGCCAGCAGGTGTCGGTCAAGGGGGCCATCACCATACTGGGGCGGCTGGTGGCACGCACCGAGGCGCAATTCGGGGTGGCGCAGTTGCCCACCCCCACCCAGCTGTGCGAGCTGAACCTGGACGGTATCGGCATGCCCGGCAGCCGGATCAGAACGCTAAAGGGGCTGGCACAGGCGCTGGCAAGCGGCGAGTTGAACTTGACCAGCGCCAGCGATGAACAGTTGCTGGCACTGCCCGGTATCGGCCCCTGGACGGTCGCCTACTGGCGGCTGCGCTGCGGGCTGGATCCGGATGCCTTTCCCGCCTCGGACCTGGTGTTGCAAAAAGCGCTGGGGGGCGGCACCAAGTTGCCGGTGAAGGAGGTACTGGTCCAGAGCGAAGGGTGGCGGCCCTGGCGCGGCTACGCGGCGAGCTGGCTGTGGCATGCCATGAGCGAGCAGCCGTCACGGTTGACCAGGCAAACACAAGGCCGCGCAGCAAGCGACAATCCATCAGAGGAGACAACCCCATGATCCGCTACGATATATTGCCCAGCCACTGCGGCGATCTGCTGGTGGCCATCGACGAACGCGGTCTGGTACACGTGGACTTCATGGCGGGGCTGCGCGCACTGCCCGACATGCGCGACTGGCAACAGGACAAGACGGCGCTGGCCCCTTTTCTCGCGCAATTTGAAGCCTACTTTGCCGGCCGCCTGCAACGCTTCACCCTGCCGCTCGCACCAAGAGGCACGGCGTTTCAGCAAGCGGTCTGGCAGGCGCTGTGCGACATCCCCTATGGTGAGACCCGCAGCTACGGCGACATCGCCCGCGCCATCGGCAAGCCCAATGCGGTGCGGGCGGTGGGCGCCGCCAACGGCCGCAACCCGCTCTCGATCATCATTCCGTGCCATCGGGTGATCGGGCAGAATGGCAGCCTGACCGGCTATGCAGGGGGACTGGAGATTAAAAAGGCGTTGCTGCAGCTGGAGGGGATCCCCTGCCAGGGATCACTTGCTGGCGCTGGCCAACAGGCACTCGCCGCCGGCCTCAAACCCTGACGCCGACTCAAAACGGCGCATATCCAGCGCAATCTCGTCCCAAGCGGCGTGCTGCGCCGCCTCAGGCAGGTGCGCCATCATGGTGTTGAGCCCGCCAAACGCCTCCCGCGCGACCTGCACAAACTGCTCGACACGGGCTGCCCGGTGCGGCACCGGCACGGCGCACACCGCCGGATGCTCGAATCCCGCCTCGCGCAGCAAGGCGTCGAGCCGGCCCGGCGCCCCCAGGCTGAACGGGCCGGGCTGCCCGGGCACAGGCGCAGCGAGCCCGGCGTGACGCCGGATGATAGCGGCCGGCACCGCCCCCCAGTCGTTGCGATCCGGGGTGGAGAAGACCACCAGCGCGACCCGGCCACCCGCTCTTAACACCCGCCGCCATTCGCGCAAGGCATCGAGCGGGTGCGGCATGTACATGAGGCCGAGCCGGCAGATCACGGCGTCGAACGTGTCATCCGGCAGATCGAGACGCTCTCCGTCCATCACCCGGGTGTGCACCTGACGCAGGCCGCGCCCGTGCGCCTCCTCCTGCGCGAGCGTCACTATCCCCTCGGAGAGATCGGTGGCGAGCACATAGCCATCGGGCCCGACCCGCTCGGCGGCGCTGATCGCCGGCTCCCCGGCACCGGCGGCAATGTCGAGGATGCGCTGGCCGGGACGGATCCCGGCGCTATCGAGCATCAGGCGCGTCACCTCCCCGTACCAACGTTCCAGCATGGGGTTCCAGCGCCGCCACGCTGCGCCATCCCGGTTCCACTGTTCGCGCTGAGTCCGCTTGTACTGTGCGGCATCGAAAGGGGGTTGTTCGGCCATCTCACTGCCTCCTGTGACACTCACCTTGGTATAGCCGACCCACAGACGGATGCATGCTGCACTGACCACTCTGGTCTCAGCAACGAGGCGGGCCTGACACCCCAGAGCCGTCCACCTCATACAGCTTTCTCTGCTCCGGCAAGACGGGCCCATCGACCACAGGACGCACGTTGGACAGCCGCCATGCAAAGTAACCCGGCTCCCAGCCCCCCGAGCAGGCGGCCAATACCTCATCGGGTTGCCACTCATGGGCCTCTTCGACGTCCACCAGGGCGACCGCTCGACCGGCCGGATCCACAGGATGATCGGCGCTGAGGTATTGGCCATTTTCAACGATCAGCAGGTCGCGAATGGGCAGTGAGGGAGGCAACCACGAGCGAACCTCGAGCGTCTTCTTGCCCGAAGCAATATTGGCGCCATGGGGCGCCACGATGGAGAGTGCGAGCATAGGTCCTTCCTTGCAGCTTGCTGGGGATCCCTGGCACAGGATGATACCTCAAGGCAAAACGGGTCACACAACCCCAGCCACGTGCATGGAACCTGACTGCGTCATGCACCTCAGCGTTTCAAACTCCCCATCACATGCATTTCGCAGCGGTTGCAATCAAAGCGCAGGCGGAAGGTCTCCTTGCCCATTTTGAGCTCCAACGGCTCGGCCTTGAGGCCGGGCACCTCGTTCGGGCAGAGATTCTGGCTATAGCGGATGCAGTGTTTGGTGATCATCAGCACCACTTCCCGCTCCTCCTTGTTCGCCTCATAGGCGGGGGCGATGCGCTCCACCCCGTGCTCGCGGAAGAACTGCTCGGCCGCACTGTTCAGCACGTTGCCAAGGTAGGAGAGACGGTGCTGAGGATAGTGGATATCCCGCAGCGCGATGCGCCGCTCGGGGCGCTGGTAGCCGGCCAGACGGGCAGCCTCCAGCACGGCGATACCCTCCCGGCGCAGACCGTTGAGCATGGATGCGGCAATGAATAGCGGGTGAGTAAACGCCAACTCAACCTTGCGCGCCACGAACAGGGTATTACCGAGTTTGCCGAGCTGATCCCGCGCCTGTTGCAGTGCCCGTCCCGGGTTGTCGGCCGGCTGTTTGTCACAGGGGAGCGTGACGGCGGCGCTGATACCCTGCTCGTCGGTGAGCGTGAGGCGCAAACCTTCATCACACTCTGCCAGCACCATATCGACCCGAATGCGGCGATCGGCGCTCGCCTTCTCCAGCACCTTGCTGAATGCCTGATCGTGGTTGCGGTAAATCTCTGTGCCTACCTTCAAGCCAGGCATGCGCTCTGACAGGAGTAACTGCTTACCTTCTACTTTGTTCAGGCGCATTCCCACCAGCTCGTTGTTCGGCTTGAAGAAGCCGAGACCGTCGCCATTGTTGAGGGTGACCTGCTTGCCGTCGATCTCGATGCCATCCCTGGTGACTCTGGTGACCCGGCCCAACGGCTCGCCCACGTATTTCGGGCTCTGGGTGGAGTCGATCCCGGGCTGGCGACCATGGAGGAAGTAGTCAGTGCTGCCGCGGTTGAAGCTCTTTTTGGGATCAGGCGTGAAGCTGAAGCTGCAACGGCCGGCCGAGGAGGCCACCAGATCGCTGCGGCGCTCCAGAATGGCGTCAAGCTTCTGGCGATACCAGGCAGTGACGTTCTTGACGTAATCGAGCCCTTTGAGACGCCCTTCAATCTTGAAGGAGCGGATCCCCGCTTCGATCAGCGCCTCCAGGTTGTCGGTCTGATCCATGTCCTTGAGGGAGAGCAGGTGGCTGTCGGCCACCAGCACCTCGCCATCCGGCTTTTGTAGCGAGCAGGGCAGGCGACAGAGCTGGGCACATTCGCCACGGTTGGCGCTGCGACCGGTACGGGCATGGCTGATGTTGCACTGACCGCTGTAAGAGACGCAGAGCGCGCCGTGGATAAAGAACTCCAGCTGCACATTGGTCGCGGCGCTTATCTCGCGGATCTGCGCAAGGGACAGCTCGCGCGCCAGCACCACCTGAGAGAAGCCCACATCCTGCAGAAATTTCACCTTCTCCGGGGTGCGGTTGTCGGTCTGGGTACTGGCGTGCAGCGCGATGGGGGGCAGGTCGAGCGCCAGCAGCCCCATATCCTGCACGATCAGCGCATCGGCCCCTGCTTCATATATCTGGTGAGTCAGCCGCCGCGCCTGCTCCAGCTCGTGATCGTGCAGCAGGGTATTGAAGGCGACGAAGACCTGGGCGCCGAAGCGGTGGGCATGGCGCGCCAGCCCTTCGATATCCTCTATGCTGTTGCCCGCCGCACTGCGGGCGCCAAAGGCGGGGCCGCCCATGTAGACCGCATCGGCGCCGTGGTTGATGGCTTCGATGCCGTAGGCGAGGTTCTTGGCCGGAGCCAGCAGCTCCAACCGGTTGTGGTGGCTTAACGGGTGCTTGTTCTGGTGCATGGTCTCGAAGTCAGGGCGGACAGCAAATGGGCGCCACTCTAGGGCATTGCCACCCTCCACGCCTTGATCCCGCTTAAGATCACCGCAAAATACAGGATTGGATCAGAGCACCACCTTCAGGGCCAGCCCCAGCAGCACCAGACCGCTCACCTTGTCGATGACGAATGACTTGGCCTTGAGCCAGGCCAGCACGGGACCTCGAGAGAGCACCAGCGCCACCAGCACATACCAGATCGCATCTATGCCACCGGCGGTGAGCATCATGATGCCCCCCTCGCGCCAGCCGGTGTCAGCATGCACAAACTGGCTGAACAGGGCGATGAAAAAGACTGCGAGCTGGGGGTTGAGAAAGGCCACCATAAAGCCTTCGAAGGCACCTTGCCGACCGCGCAGCTGGTGCACCTCTTCGCTCACCTCCCCCTTGACGGGTTTGGCCAGCAACGCCTTGACCCCAAGCCAGGCGAGAAACGCCGCGCCGCCGTAACGAATAACGTCAAACAACAGCGGGGTCTGGGTGATCAGGATGGCGAGGCCCAAAGCCGTTATCAGCGCATAGATGCCGACTCCGAAGCCGTGGCCAAGGGCGGTGGCTACGCCGTGCCCCTGCCCACCCTGCACCGTGTTGCGGATGATCAGCGCCAGGCTCGGCCCCGGGCTGATGGCGCCCATCACGCAGATTGCGACCAGAGCCAGCCAACTCGTCAATTCCATGGTGTTCCTTGTCTCAAGCGGAATATGAATGTCTGCGCTCAGGGTAAAGGGCCCCTGGTTATGCCAGAAGTGAAAGTTGGGAATAGAACCCATAGCCAACAGCTATAGGCCAACACCAGCGTCTGTTGCTAGCGGGGTGGGTTCAACACCTTGCGGCTCGCCGCCACCGTGCGCTGCAGGTGCTCGCGCAGGAAGGGATAGGCCAGTTCGCGAAACCACTTGTGGGCCGGATCCTGATGATGGCGCTGGTGCCACAGCAGATGATACTGCTGGGTGCGGCTGGCAAACGGCAGATCACAAAAGTGCAGGGCGTGCTCGCAGGAGAGCTGCCAGGCGATGTGGGCCGGGGTGGTCAGCAGGCAGTCGGTGCGCAGCAACACCTCCACCGCCGCCTGAAAGAAGGGCACCCGGGCAAACCAGCGCCGGGACAGCCCCTGCGGTGCCAACACCTGTTCCACCGGGCTGTCCTTGTCACCCCCGCCGCTCACCTGCAGATGGGGCCAGGCGAGGTAGTCATCCAGGCTCAGTGAGCGCCCCGCCAACGGATGGTGGCTACCCATCAACACCACCAACCGATCTTCCCCCTGATGCAGGCCGCGGATCTGATCCGGCACCAGTTCGGTGATGGTGGAGACCATGTCCAGCTCGGATTGCCACAGCTGCGGCAGCAGGCGCTTGTCCCACAGGCTGTACTCCAGCGCCGCCAGCGGCGCCTCTCTGGCCAGCGCCGCGCAGACGTCCGGCAGGATATGCTGGGCCACGTAATCGGAAGAGGCGAGCCGAAACACCCGTTCACAGCGGCTCGGGTCAAAACCAGGGGCCTCGTAGAGCCGCTCTAGCGCACCGAGGGAGTCCGCCAGCTGAGCAGCCAGCGCCTCGGCCCGCGGTGTCAGCAGCCAGCGCTGCCCCTCTCGCACCAGCAGCTCGTCGCCAAACTCGCTGCGCAGTTGGCCAAGCTGCTTGCTGATGGAGGGTTGACTCAGATGCAGCAGCTCCGCCGCCCGGCTGATGTTGCGGGTCTCCAGCAGCACCTTGAGGGTCGGCAGCAGGTTGAGATTGGCTTTGTGCAAGGGGTGGTTCCATCCAGTGGCGAAAGCCCTATCTTAGGGCAGGCAAGCCTCGTGGTTTAAGCGAAATTTCCCGTCGGCACCCGCAACCTGGCGTGACCCTGCAGCCAGATAACCATGACCACAAGATGACAGTGGTTGCCCCGTGCGGCATAATTGCGCGATTTTCCGCCCGCGGGCGATCCAGGCGATCCACTTGAGAAGCGGTAACAAGATGAAATACGCCAATATCACAGGCTGGGGCAAATGCCTGCCTCCCTCCGTGCTGACCAACGACGACCTCAGCACCATCATGGATACGTCGGATGAGTGGATCTACCCGCGCACCGGCATCAAGGCTCGCCGCATCTCCCACGTCAGCACCTCCGATCTGGCCACCCTGGCGGGGCGTCGCGCGCTGGCCTGCGCCGGGCTGGAAGCCAGCGACCTCGACGGCATCATCCTGGCCACCGCCACGCCGGACAACCTGCTGCCGAGCGCCGCCTCCGCGGTGCAGAAGAAGCTGGGCGCCACCAATGCCGCCGTGTTCGACCTCAACGCCGCCTGCACCGGTTTCGTCTACTCCCTCTCGGTCGCCACCTCGCTGGTACAGACCGGCATGATGAAGAAGGTGCTGGTGATCGGCGCCGAGCGACTCACCTATCTGCTGGACTGGGCCCGTCGCGATACCGCCGTGCTGTTTGGCGACGGCGCTGGCGCCGTGGTGATCGAGGCGAGCGAGCAGGAGAGCGGTCTCATCGCCAACAAGCTGGGTTGTGACAGCGAGGCGCGCGAGATCCTGCACGTGCCGAACTTCGGTACCGACCGGGTGCGTTTTGCCGACATCGACGGCCTCTTCACCTTCAACTTCGAAGGTCAGGAGATCTTCAAGCGGGCCGTACGCGGCATGGGCGAAGCCACCAACACGGTACTGGCACAGGCCGGCATAGCACCGGAGCAGATCGACCTGATCGTGCCGCACCAGGCCAACATCCGCATCATCGAGACCCTCGCCAAGCGCATGAACGCCCCGATGGAGAAGGTGATGGTCAACATCGAGCACTACGGCAACACCTCCGCCGCCACCGTGCCCATCGCCCTGTGCGAGGCTCTGGAGCAGGGCCGCGTCAAGCCGAACAGCTATCTGCTGACTGCCGCCTTCGGTGCCGGCCTGACCTGGGGCGCCGCCATCATCAAGTGGGGCGAGCGTGTGACAGCCATCAAGGCGTGCGAGGCCGAACTGCCGCCGTGTGACAAGAGCGCGCTCGAACTCATCGCCCATGCCGTGGAAGGGTGCCAGAAGGCCCACGCCAACGAGGCATAAAGCCGCCCGTACAACACCAAGAGCCTGCCATATGCAGGCTCTTTTTCATGATCCCCCCTCCTTATTCGCTGCTATGCACTCCCCGCCAGCAACGGCCAGCAAACCCTCAGTCGCCCTCTCCATATTCCATTTTTCTCAGTAACACCAAGCAATAAAGAGCAATTTGTAACCAGGCAATTTTTTTGCGCTAACCTTACTGAGTTATTGATAATTAGCGGGTTACGCCTGGCTCATTCGGTCTGACCGAAATGACGGCTCACCCTCTTCACATTCAAGAGCAGGGGCCAGTTTGCATATGACAGACAACACAAGGACACACACCTCAGCCTTATGGGAGCCGGTCAGCTGGGCTTGCGGCCTTGGCCTGGGCCTGTTCAGCACCCTGCTGCTGCAGCTCGCGGGCAGCCCCCTCCCTTATCTGCTGGTCAACCTGGCGGCGGCACTCGCCGCCACCCTCTGGAGCGCCCGCCACTACCACGCCAACCCCGCCGGCAAAGAGAGTGAGGCGAAGCAGACCCCCCCATTTGCCGATAACGGACTCAACCACTCCATCATCGGGCTCGAGCAGGTATGTGAAAAAGCGGTTCCGATCTGGTCGCAACAGATTGAAAACTCTCGCCAGCAAACTGAAGGGGCCATGATCGACCTGACCCAGCGCTTCGCCGGCCTGACCACCAAACTGGAAGAGGCGGTGGCCGCCTCGCACAATGCCGCCGGCGATCTGGGCGGTGAGAAATCTGCTGGCATGGCAGCCGTGCTGGCCCAGAGCCAGGCCCAGCTCAACCAGGTCCTCACCATCATGCACTCCACCCAGGCCAACCGCGACGCCATGCTGGCGGAAATCAAGACACTCACTGCCTACACCATCGAACTCAATACCATGGCGCTCGACGTGGCCAAGATCGCCTCCCAGACCAACCTGTTGGCCCTCAACGCCGCCATCGAAGCAGCCCGTGCTGGCGAGGCAGGTCGTGGCTTCGCCGTAGTGGCAGACGAGGTGCGCACCCTGTCACGCCTCTCCAGCGAGACCGCCCAGAAGATGACCGACAAGGTCGATACCATCAATGCCGGCATCGGCCGCGCCTTCCAGATTGCCGAGAGCGCGGCCGGGCGGGATCAGGTCGCCGTCAGCGATGCCGAACACGCCATCGAACAGGTACTGGAACGCTTCCGAATGGCCACTACCAGCCTGGCGGAATCGGCTGCTCTGCTGCAGAGCGAGAGTACTGGTATTCACCGCGAAATCTCCGATGTCATCGTTTCGTTACAGTTCCAGGATAGGGTCAGCCAAATCCTCAGTCATGTGCGTCAAAACATGGACAGCCTCAACGACCACCTGGTCTCGTCACGCAACAGAACACACCAGTCCGGCCCCATCCAGATCGATGCGGAGAGCTGGTTGGCGGACATGGAGCTCTCATACGCCACCGATGAACAACGCAACATTCATCACGGTCGCCAGCACCAGGCGGCAACCCCTTCCAGCAATGCGGATGTCACTTTTTTCTAGGAGATAGATATGACCAAGACAGTCCTGATCGTGGATGACTCGGCCACCATACGCCAGGTCGTCGGCATGACGCTCAAGGGTGCCGGTTACGAGGTGATGGAGGCCAGTGACGGCAAGGATGCCCTCAAAAAGCTCGATGGCAAGAAGATCAACCTCATCATCAGCGACGTCAACATGCCGAACATGGATGGCATCAGCTTCGTCAAGGAGGCAAAGAAGCTGGCCAGCTACAAGTTCACCCCGGTGATCATGCTGACGACGGAGTCCCAGGACAGCAAGAAGCAGGAGGGACAGGCAGCTGGTGCCAAGGCCTGGGTGGTCAAACCGTTCCAGCCAGATCAGATGCTGGCTGCCGTGGCCAAGCTCATCATGCCCTGAGCCGGGAGGCGTTCATGCCGCTGCAAATCGAAACGGGTGAGCACAAAAGTGTCGTGACCATCTCGGGAGAGATGACCATCTACACGGCAGCCGAGCTGAAACAGGCGCTCACGCCCCTGCTCTATCGCCAGCAGGAACTGGAACTGGAACTGGACCTCTCCCAGGTCAGCGAAATGGACAGCGCCGGTTTGCAACTGCTGCTGGCAGCCAAGAAGACGGCGCAGCAGGGCGGCTATCCGTTGCACCTAGTCATGCACAGTCATGCCGTGCTCGATGCTCTTGAGCTGTGCCAGCTGGCGGCCTTCTTCGGCGATCCCACCCTCATTCCCCACGCCGATCACGCCTGACCGGTTCCGCAGACAAGGAGTCATTAGTGAGCATCAATCTTGATCAGGCCCTGCAAACCTATATCGCCGAGGCGCGCGAGCTGCTGGAGGAGATGGAGTCCTCGCTGCTGACCCTGGAAAACGACCCGGACAATGGTGAGCTCATCGGGGCCATCTTCCGGGCAGCGCACACCATCAAGGGCTCCGCCGGCCTGTTCGGCCTGCAACCCATCGTCAGCTTCACGCACATAGTCGAGGACCTGCTCGATCAGGTGCGCAACCAGCAACTGGCGATAAGTGCCCCCCTCATCAGGGATCTGCTGGAGAGCCGGGATCACATCGAGCGCCTGGTCAGTCTGGTCGCCGAACAAGGGGAAGCCCTTGGCGCGGATGAACAAGCCCAGGATGAGCTGTTGCGGCGCAATCTGGCCCGTCACCAAAGCGGCAATCAGACCACGCTGCCAAAGCAGACCCAGCCTGCCGATGCAGATCCGATCAGCAAGGAGGCGGGTCACGTCAGCGCTACCTCCCTGTGGCACATCTCCCTGCGCTTTGGTCCCGACGTGCTGCGCAACGGTATGGATCCCACCTCTTTCCTGCGCTACCTCGGTACCATGGGCACCCTCTGCGCCATCGAGACCATTCACCATGCCCTGCCGGAGTGGGAACATTTTGATCCGGAGAGCTGCTACCTCGGCTACGAGATCGATCTGGACTCCCAGGCCGACAAGAGTGCCCTGAGCGATGTGTTCGAATTCGTGCGAGATGACTGTCTCATCAGCATCTTGCCGCCCCACAGCAAGATCGCCGAGTACATAGCGCTCATCAACGCCCTGCCGGAAGACAACGAGATGCTGGGGCAACTGCTGGTCAAGACCGGCGCCCTGACCGCCAGCGAGCTCGCGCTCGGTCTGCAAGCCCAACATGAACAGCCGCAGGCCGAAACCAACAAGCTGGGTGAGATCCTGATCGCCCAGGGGGCCGTCAACGAAGTGGTGGTGGACGCCGCGCTCAAGAAGCAAAGTCAGAGCAAAGAGAACAAGAACAAGGAAGGGCGCTATGTCCGGGTCCACGCCGACAAGCTGGATGAGTTGATCAATCTGGTGGGGGAACAGGTCGTGGCCAGCTCCGGCGCCAACCTGCTAGCCCAGCGTTCAAGGGACAGCCAGTTGCAGGAGGCCAATTCCACCATTGCCATGCTGGTCGAGGAGATCCGCGATGGTGCCCTGCGCCTGCGCATGGTGCCCATCGGCGATACCTTCAACCGCTTCCAGCGGGTGGTGCGGGATGTGAGCCACGAGCTGAACAAGGACATAGCGCTGGTGATCACCGGCGGCGACACCGAGCTGGACAAGTCCGTGGTAGAGAAGATCGGCGATCCCTTGATGCATCTGGTGCGCAATGCCATGGATCACGGCATAGAAGCGGCCGAGAAACGGCTGGCGGCCGGCAAGCCGGCACGGGGCACCCTGACCCTCAACGCCTATCACGACTCCGGCAGCATCGTCATCGAGATCCAGGACGATGGTGCCGGCCTCAACAAGGCCAGGATCCTGCAAAAAGCGCAGGAGCGGGGGCTGGCGGCCGCCAATGCCACCCTGTCGGATCAGGAGATCTACCAGCTCATCTTCGAGCCCGGCTTCTCCACCGCGGAGGCCATCACCAATCTCTCCGGACGCGGGGTGGGCATGGATGTGGTCAAACGCAACATCCAGGCCCTGCGTGGCAGCGTCGAGCTGGACAGCAAGCCAGGCCTCGGCACTCGGGTGCAGATCCGGTTGCCGCTGACTCTGGCCATCATCGATGGTTTTCTGGTGCGCGTCAGCACCACTTACTACGTTATCCCCCTCGACATGGTGATCGAGTGCGTGGAGTTGACCCAGAGTGCGCTGGCCGATACCCAGGGGCGCAACTACATCAATCTGCGTGGTGAAGTACTGCCATTTGTCCGGCTGCAGCACTACTTCGATGTCGAGGGAACCCGTGGTCGCCGGGAAAATATCGTGGTTGTCAGCCATGGTGGCAAGAAGTCAGGATTGGTGGTCGACGAGCTGCTGGGAGAGTTTCAGACCGTCATCAAGCCGCTCGGCAAGCTGTTCCAGCGCCTGCAGGGGATCAGCGGGTCCACCATTCTGGGTGGCGGCGAGGTAGCCCTCATTCTGGATATTCCCTCTCTGATCCAGCATGCCATCGACCAGGAGCTGGGCCAACTGAGCCAGTACGCCATTCCACGTCTGCAATCCCAACCAAGAGTCAATTAACATCAGGAGCCTGACATGTTCAAAAACTCCACCATCAAACTGCGACTCACCATACTGCTCTGTCTGCTCTGCGTACTGCTGTTTAGCGTGGGTGTGCTCGGGCTCTACAACATGCATAGCAGCAACAAGGGGCTGCAACGGGTCTACAACGACCGGGTGGTACCGCTCAAGCAGCTCAAAACCATCTCGGACAACTACGCCGTCGCCATCATAGACAATGTCAACAAGGCCAATGCCGGTCTCGTCAGTGCCGAGGAGGCGTTGCAGCAGATCCAGCATGCCCAGCAGCAGATCAAGCTGGAGTGGCAACACTATCAGGCCACCAAGCTGACCGCGGCCGAACAGAAGCTGTCAGCCGAGGCCAACAGCCTGTTCAATACCGCGGATCGAGACATCACCAAGCTGGAGGCCTTTCTCTCAAATCAGCATGGTGTCATTGCTGATACGCTCAATGAGTTTGACGGCAAACTCTACAGCTCCATCGACCCCATCGGCAGCAAGATAACCGAGCTGGTCAGTCTGCAGCTCGACGTTGCCAAATCCGAATACGAACAGGCACAGGCCTGGTATGACGTCATGCTACTTACCATGATGGCCGTCGTCGCCGCCGGCATGGTGGCTGCAGCCTGGTTTGGCATCGTCCTCATTCGCAGCATCATCTCCCCCATCAACCAGGCCCTGCAGGTTGCCAACCACCTGGCGGACGGCAATCTCGACATCACTATCGACATCGGTGCCCACGATGAGGCCGGCCAGCTGTTGCTGGCCATGCAGAACATGGTCAACAAGCTGACGTCCCTCATCACCGACATAGAAACGCTGGTGACCTCCGCCGTCGAACAGGGGGATTTCAACTACAAGATTGAACTAGACGGACGGCAGGGTTACATCAAGCGCCTCTCCGAACTGCTCAATCGTCTCTCCAACGTGACCGACACCAGCCTCAACGACGTGATGCGCATTGCCACCGCCCTGTCGCAGGGTGACCTCACCCAGAAGATCGAGCAGCCCTATCCGGGAATTTTCGGCCAGACCAAGGATGGCCTCAACAGCACCATCGCCGCGCTGACCGCCATCATCGAGGAAGTACGCAACGCCGCCGACAACCTGACCAACGCCTCCAATCAGGTCAGCACCACGGCCCAGTCCCTCAGCCAGGCCACCAGTGAGCAAGCGGCCAGCGTGGAAGAGACCAGCGCCTCCATCGAGCAGATGAGCGCCAGCATCAACCAGAACACGGACAACGCCAAGGTGACCGACAACATGGCGAGCAGCGCCGTACTGGAGGCCACCGAAGGGGGGCGCTCGGTACAACAGACGGTTGCCGCGATGCAGCAGATCGCCCGCAAGGTCAGCATCATCGACGACATCGCCTACCAGACCAATCTGCTGGCACTCAATGCCGCCATCGAGGCGGCCAGGGCCGGTGAACATGGCAAAGGCTTTGCTGTGGTCGCCGCCGAGGTCCGCAAGCTGGCCGAACGTAGCCAGATCGCGGCGCAGGAGATAGGCGAACTCTCGTCAAGCAGCGTCGATACCGCCGAGAAGGCGGGCAGTCTGCTCGACAAGATAGTGCCCTCCATTCGCAAGACCTCTGATCTGGTGCAGGAGATCAACGCCGCCTCCGGGGAGCAGGCCAGCGCCGCCAACCAGATAAGCCTGGCCATGAGCCAGCTCAATCAGGTGACCCAGCAAAATGCTGCCAGCAGCGAGGAGCTGGCCGCCACCGCGGAGGAGATGAGCTCCCAGGCCAACGAGCTGCAGCAGACCATGGACTTTTTCTCCCTGCAAGGCAGCGGCCGCTCACTCAGACAGGTAGAAAGTCCGCACAAGGGGGCGCCTCCCAGGGGCAAGTTTGTGATGCCGGCCCAGCCCCCGTTGCATGGCAATGCGGTTGCGCAACCGCAGGTTGACGAAACCGATTTTGTCCGCTTTTAACCGGAGAGCCTCATGAGCATGTCTACCGAAGTGGTCGTCCAGCCTGGCACGCTGATACATGACAATCAGGGTGATGCCCAGTACCTCACCTTCCTGATCAACAGCGAGATGTTTGCCATCAACATCCTCGGGGTCAAGGAGATCATCGAATACGGCAACATCACCCCCATCCCCATGATGCCTAGCTTCATCCGGGGGGTGATCAACCTGAGGGGGGCCGTCGTCTCGGTGGTGGATCTCAATGCCCGTTTTGGCAATGCCCCCTCCAGCATCACCCGTCGCAGTTGCATCGTGATCATCGAGAACGTGCACCCCGATGATCCGGAGCATGGTAATCAGGACATTGGTGTGGTGGTGGACTCCGTCTCCGAGGTGTTGACCATCCCCTGCAATGAGATAGAGCCGCCACCCAGCTTCGGCGCCCGCATCCGGGCCGATTTCATCAGTGGCATGGGCAAGGTCAACGGCAAGTTCGTCATTCTCATCAATACCGAGAAGGTGCTCTCCATCGACGAGATGGCCCAGCTCAGCGAGCTGACCCAGCAGCAGGAACGGCTACTGGAACAAAAACCACAAACGCCATGACAACAACATAAATCAGCGTTTCGCTCCACCACACAGCAATGACATGTCGCACAAGGATAAGGCCCATGACTCAATCACTCTTTGGCAATCTGTTTGGCAACGGCAATGCTCATGCCTTGCTGCAGGAACAACTGCGCCAGTTGACTGGTGCAACCCGCACCCTGGCTCAGGGGATCCAGCAAGGCAAACAGTCCGCCCAGCTAGAGCTGGACACGCTCACCGGCCCTCTCAAGGAGCTCTGCCAGGAGTTCAATGCCGTACTGGGGCTGCTGGGGGAGCGCCTTGGCAGTGCGCTCGCCGCTCGCGAGGCCAACCAGGCGCTCTACGAAGAAAACCTGCGAGTGCGCAAGGCGCTGGATGGTGCCTCGACCAATGTGATGATCGCCGATACCAATTTGAACATCGTCTACATGAATGAAGCCGTGCTGGCCATGCTGGGACTGGCAGAGTCGGATATTCGCAAGGATCTGCCGAGCTTCGACGTCAGGCATCTGATGGGCAAGAACATCGATACTTTCCACAAGGAACCCTCCCACCAGCGCAACATGCTGGCCAAGCTGGACAAGACCTACCGCACCCAAATCACGGTCGGAGGCCGCACCTTCTCCCTGATCGCCAACCCCGTTTTCAATGACGGTGGCGAGCGGCTGGGCTCCGTGGTGGAGTGGGCCGACCGAACCAAGGAGATCGCCATCGAGAATGAAGTGAAAGCCGCCAATGCCGCCGCCAAGCAGGCGGCCGCCGAAAGTCTGCGAGTCAAGAAGGCGCTCGACGGGGCCAGCACCAACGTGATGATCGCCGATACCGACCTCAACATCATCTACATGAACGAAGCGGTCAGAGAAATGCTGGGCCAGGCCGAAACCGACATCCGCAAGGAACTGCACCACTTCAGCTCGGCCAACCTGATGGGGGCCAACATCGACAGCTTTCACAAGAATCCAGGCCATCAACGCAGCATGCTGGCCAAGCTGAACAACACCTATCGTACCCAGATCATGCTGGGGGGACGCACTTTCGCCCTCATCGCCAACCCGGTATTCGGCGACGATGGCGAGCGGCTGGGCTCCGTGGTCGAATGGTCGGATCGCACCAAAGAGGTCGCCATCGAGCGGGAGATGTCGGAAATCGTCCAGTCCGTCATCAATGGCGAACTACACCGCCGCATGGACCTCACCGGCAAGAGCGGCTTCTTCCAGAACCTTGGGGAGGGGATAAATCGTATCGCCGAGGTGATCGACACCAGTCTCAACGATGTGATCAGGGTGGTTCAATCACTGGCGCGCGGGGATCTGACCCAGCACATAGAGGCAGATTATCCCGGCGTATTCGGCACGACCAAGGACTCCCTCAACCAGACCATAGTCTCGCTCACCAACATTGTCACCGAGGTGCTGGGGCATCCGACAACCTCTCCAGCGCTGCCGAGCAGGTCAGCGCCACCGCCCAGTCCATCAGCCAGTCCAGCAGCGAACAGGCTTCCAGCATGGAGGAGACCAGCGCCTCCATCGAGCAGATGAGCGCCAGCATCAACCAGAACACCGACAATGCCCAGGTTACCGATGGCATGGCCAGCAAGGCGGCCAAGGAGGCGGTAGAAGGCGGCGAGGCGGTCAAGCTCACGGTCGATGCCATGAAGCAGATTGCCAAGCGCATCGGCATCATAGATGACATCGCCTACCAGACCAATCTGCTGGCCCTCAACGCCGCCATCGAGGCAGCCCGGGCAGGCGATCACGGCAAGGGTTTCGCCGTGGTGGCTGCCGAGGTACGCAAACTGGCGGAGCGCAGCCAGGTAGCGGCCCAGGAGATTGGCGAGCTGGCATCAAGCAGCGTCGACATGGCTGAGAAAGCGGGACGTCTGCTCGATCAGATGGTGCCCTCCATCAACAAGACCTCGGATCTGGTACAGGAGATCAGCGCCGCCTCCGCCGAGCAGTCAACCGGCGTCAGCCAGATCAACATCGCCATGAACCAGTTGAGCCAGGTGACCCAGCAGAACGCATCCTGCAGCGAAGAGCTGGCCGCCACTGCCGAGGAGATGAGCAGCCAGGCCGAACAGCTGCAACTGGCGATGGAGTTCTTCACCCTGGAGCGGCACAAGCTCAATGCCGGCCAGAAGGTGGCAGCCACCCGTACCGGCCCCCGTGGCCGCTTCATGCTCGAGAACAGTGCCGCAGAGGGTAATGGCAACCTGCCCCGGCCCCATAATGACGGTGACTTTGTTCGCTTCTAACCCGGATGCGGGTGAGTGGAGCTCACCCGTATCCCGTTTGTTTCGGGAGTCCTTCCGTGTATCAGACCCAGTTGCATGATGATGAATTTGCGCAGTTTCAACGCTGGATCCACCAGACGGCGGGGATCGATCTGTCGCCGGCCAAGAAGGCCCTGGTCGCCAGCCGATTGTCAAAGCGCCTCTGTTACTATGAGCTGGAGAGCTACGGCGACTATTTCAGCCTGATCATGCACAACCGCGGCAGTGAACTGCAGATAGCGCTCGACCTGCTCACCACCAACGAGACCTACTTTTTTCGCGAACCCAAGCACTTTGAATTTCTCGGTACCAAGGTGCTGCGCCAGTTGCCAAAAGAGCGGATGGTTCGGATCTGGAGCGCGGCCAGCTCTTCCGGGGAAGAGCCCTACAGCCTGGCCATGACCCTGGCCGACCATCTGGAGCTGGGTAACTGGGAAGTGATCGCCTCGGATATCTCGACCCGGGTGCTGGAACAGGCGAGAACGGGGCTCTATCCAATCGAACGGGCCCACAACATCCCGCTGCCATTGTTGATGAAGTACTGCCTGAAGGGGGTCGGCTTTCAGGAGGGCACCTTCATCATCGATCGCAAGCTGCGCGAGAAAGTGCAGTTTTACCATATCAACCTGAATCAGGAGTTGCCTGACATCGGGCTGTTCGATGTCATCCTGATCCGCAACGTGATGATCTATTTCAACCGGGAAACCAAGGGACAGGTGCTGCAGCGGCTGGTGCCGCGCCTGAGAAAAGGGGGCTATCTCATCGTCAGTCACGCCGAGAGCCTGAACGGCCTGCCCCACGGCCTGCAACTGGTATCACCTTCCATCTATTTGAAACCTTGAGCTTTTCAGTATGAAAGAGGTCATGCTGCAACCGGGCGAGTTCTTCTTTGGGCAGGATGACGCCATCATCCGCACCCATCTTGGCTCCTGCGTGGCCATTACCATGTGGCATCCGGAGCAGAAGCGAGGTGGCATGTGCCATTACATGCTGCCCAGCCGCGGCCACAGCGCACCGAGTCTGGACGGTCGTTATGCCGATGAGGCAATCCAGCTGTTTATCCATGAGATAGGCAAGCATCCCGCCCCCATCCACGAATACGAGGTCAAGCTGTTTGGCGGCGGCAACATGTTTATAGAACAGCAAACGCTCAACACCATGAATGTGGCCATCAAGAACATCAAGGCGGCCTGGCAGCTGACCCAGCACCTGGGCCTGACCATCAAGGCCCACCATCTTGGCCATGCGGGACACAGAAGCCTGATTTTCGAGCTGGCCAACGGCAATGTCTGGGTGCGTCATCATCGCTTGCCACACCGCTAAGGGGACGGAATGAAACAGATAAGAGTCATGCTGGTGGATGATTCCGCCGTGGTGAGGCAGGTGTTGCAAGCCATTCTCGAGCAGGAGCCCGATATCAAGGTGATTGCCACCGCCTCCGACCCGCTATTTGCACAAGAAAAATTGAAGAAGGAGTGGCCAGACGTGATCGTGCTGGACGTGGAGATGCCACGCATGGATGGCATCACCTTCCTCACCAAGATCATGGCCGAGCACCCCACCCCAGTGGTGATCTGCTCCTCCCTGACCGAGAAGGGGGCGGAAACCACGCTGCAGGCGATGGCCGCCGGTGCCGTGGACATCATCACCAAGCCCACGGTCGGTCTGAAAAGCTTCCTGCAAGAGTCGGCGCAAGAGCTGGCCATGGCGGTGCGCGCCGCCGCCCAGGCCAATGTCAGACGCCAAGTCAGAACCCAGTCCACCACGGTCGCCCCCAAGCTCAATGCCGATGCCATCATGGCGCCAGCCAGCCAGCATGCCATGGCCCAGACTACGGAGCGGATCGTGGCTATCGGCACCTCCACCGGCGGCACCCAGGCACTGGAGGCCGTGCTGACCACCCTGCCCCGGGTCTGCCCGGGCATCGTCATCGTGCAGCACATGCCGGAGAAGTTCACCGCCTCCTTTGCCGAGCGGCTCAACAACCTGTGCCAGATAGAGGTGCGGGAGGCTAGGAGCAATGATCGGGTGATCCCCGGGCTCGCGCTCATCGCCCCCGGCGGCAAGCACATGCTGCTCAAGCGCAGCGGCGCCTACTATCACGTCGACGTGATGGATGGCCCCCTCATCAACCGCCACCGTCCTTCGGTGGACGTGCTGTTTCGCTCGGTGGCCAAGTTTGCCGGCAGCAATGCCACCGGCATCATCATGACCGGGATGGGAGATGACGGTGCGCGCGGGCTGCGCGAGATGCTGGAGGCTGGTGCCAACACCTTTGCCCAGGATGAGGCCTCCTGCGTGGTCTTCGGCATGCCCAAGGAGGCCATCAAGCTCGGCGCCGCCCGCCATGTCCTGCCGCTGCAGGATATCCATCACGCCATCGTGGGCCGCTAGCAGACAGATGAGGTGACACAGCCCGGTCTGACCGGGCTGTGTTGTTTCAATGCGGCATGTCGTCGAGCAGAGCGAACAGGCGATCAATCTCCGCCGAGGTGTTGTAGTGCATGCAGCCTATTCGCAGTACACCGTCGCTCACCCCCAACTGCTCCACCAGCGCCAGCGCATAGAAGTGGCCGGCCCAACTGCAGACCTGATGTTGCCCCAGAAACTCGGCCATCTCGGCCGGGCTATGACGGCTTGAAGTGAGGGCGAAGGTAGGAGTGCGCCCCTTGCTGCCCTGAATGCCGTGCAGGGTGAACCAGGGGCGCTCGGCCAGCCTGGCCAGCAGATGCTCGCTGAGCTGCCGCTCATGGGCCTGGCTGCGGGAAAACGCCAGATCGAGGCGAGCTTCCAGCTCGTGCTCGGCGCCGTCCAGCCCGGACAGGGAGGCCAGATACTCTACGGTCGCTTCTACTCCGGCCAGCGCCTCCCAGCTCTGGGTACCGGTTTCCCATTTGTAGGGCGCCACATTTTTGGCCGGCTCGACCTTGTAGGGGGTGAAATACGCCAGGTGGCGATGCTTGCCGAAGAGGATGCCAAGGTGCGGGCCGAAAAACTTGTAAGCGGAGCAACCGAGGAAGTCGCAATCCCAGGCCTGCACGTCGATGCGCTCGTGGGGCGCAAAGTGCACCGCATCTACGTAGAGCAGGGCACCCACCCCGTGCACCGCATCGGCGATACGCGGAATATCGACCAGAGTGCCCGTGGTGTTGGAGGCCGCGGTTACCGCCACCAACCGGGTTCTGGGTCCTAGCAGGCTGAACAGATGCGCATAGTCCAACCCCCCGGTCGTCACATCTACTCTTGCCTGATGCACTACCACGCCACGATCCGCTGCCGCTTGCTGCCAGCTGGAGACGTTAGAGTAGTGATCGAGCGCGCTGACGATGATCTCGTCCCCCGCCTGCCACTCCCTGGCCAGCGAACGACTCAGCGCAAAGGTCAGGGTGGTGAAGTTGGCACCGAACACTATCTCTTCAGCCCGCTCCGCCCCCAGCAAGGCCGCCACCGCCAGCCTGGCCCGCAAGGCCTGCTGCTCGGTCGCCCTGGCCGAGAAAAAGGGGCCGCCCAGATTGGCGTTGAAGCGGCCGAGGTAATCTGTCATGGCCGTGAGCACGGCGTGTGGCACCTGGGCCCCGCCGGGGCCGTCAAAAAAAACGGGGGTTTTGCCTTCAACCAGCTGATTGAGAGCGGGGAACTGGCCGCGCAACACGGCGATATCGAGAGCCTGCATAGGAGAAGTCCACAATCCATGTTAACAGTTGAATAACATGGCGAGAGTAAAATGCGGCAGCAGCAATGTCCATCAGCGAAGCGGTCAGCCATCACACTTACAAAATAAGGTGAATTTTTCAGTATAAAACGCTGCCTGATGGCAACCGGCTGGTGCGACACCTCGCCTCGCCACCATCGTGATCAATGCTCGGCAGCAGCAGGGAAGTCGTTGATAAGCGTGAAAAATGAGCGACAAATATCAAAAAATGACCGAATGATACTTTTTTGTCGCCAGATATGCCCGCAAGGGGTTCACAAAGAGCGAAGATCTGATAGTATGCGCCTCGCACTTGGGGAGGGGTTCCCGAGCGGCCAAAGGGATCAGACTGTAAATCTGACGGCTCTGCCTTCGAAGGTTCGAATCCTTCTCCCTCCACCATTCAAGTGCAACAATCAGGAAAATACCCCGTGGAGGGGTTCCCGAGCGGCCAAAGGGATCAGACTGTAAATCTGACGGCTCTGCCTTCGAAGGTTCGAATCCTTCTCCCTCCACCATCTTCCTGAACAATTTGTGTAGTACCCCTGTGGAGGGGTTCCCGAGCGGCCAAAGGGATCAGACTGTAAATCTGACGGCTCTGCCTTCGAAGGTTCGAATCCTTCTCCCTCCACCATCATTCAAGAAAACCCGGCCTAGTGCCGGGTTTTCGCTTTTCACGCATCTATCCATTTGACACTGTCAGATCTGACAATTGCCTGTGGGCCCGCTTTTGGAAACAGTATTGCCATATCGTTCAAGGACATGACAATGTTTGAGATCTGGGATGAAGCAGGGCAGGCGAAAGGATTGAACCTGCAGCAATTGCAGCAACGGCTGACCAGCTACCGGGGTGAGGTGATGGTGCGTTATATCAACCGCATCGGCCTGCCGACCACCCTGTTCCTGACGGTCGACAAGGGCCTCGCCTATCAGCGTTTCAAAACAGACACCCCCCTGCTCGACTGGGACTGGCTGGCACAGGCCATTGAGCCAGAACAACGCAAAACCCCATTGCAGCCGCTTGAGGTCGTTATCCGCTGATAATCAGTCAGCGAAACCGTTACATGCTGAAATGAATTCAATATCGGTGTTTATT
>NZ_NEVB01000196.1:0-10386 GCF_002259925.1 Aeromonas sp. A35_P
CTTTTTGCCTGCGATACTCGACTATATTTCGCCATATTCGCGATATAAAAAGGCCTCATAATGAGGCCTTATCAGAAATATTCGGGTTCAGAGTGGTGGCCTGCCTTGAGGGCCATGGGCAAATATCAACCCGGCACCTCCACCAGTGGCGGCTGGGCATGGGCCGCCTGGCCGCTGTGGGCATGCACGGGTTCGCAATAGGGAATGCGGCTTAGCACAGGTGCCTTGATAAGCGCCGCCAGCTGATCGGTGCGGCGCAGGCTGGTATCCGCCAGTTCAATCAGCAAGGCCAGACCGCAGCCGAGCCCGAAGCCCCCCACCATGCCGGCGATCAGAAACAGCCAGAGCGGGTAGTTGCTGGGTTTGCTCGGGGCGAAGGGCCTGTCGATCACCTTTATCCGCTCGCCGGGCTCGAAGCTGCCGAGCGCCCCGGTCACCTTGGCCTTCTCGTAGCGCAGCAGCAGATCCTGATAGAGGGAGCGCTTGACCTCGAGATCGCGCTCCAGCTCCGCCAGCTGGCTCTCCGTTTCGCCCTGAGAGGCCACCACCTTGTTCAGATCGTCGAGCTGGGCCTGCAGCGCGGCGGCATTCTGCTCGGCCTCGGCCAGCTGCGCCCTGGCCTGATCCCACTCGTGCCCGACCGCCACGCCGGGTTGGTTCTTCTGCTGTTCCAGCTCCTGCTGCAACTGCTCAATCTGGTAGCGCAGGCTCTGCACCTCGCTGTGCTGATCGCTGTAGCGCACCCGCAGCAGGGCCAGCTCGGTTTGCATCTGCTGCAACTTCTCCTCCAGGCTGCGGGTCGTGGCCCCCTCCTGGCCGTGGGAGAGCTGCTCGACCCGGGTCTTGGCCTGCTGCAACTGAAGCAGGCTCTCGGCGTGGCGATCTTTCAGGCCGTAGAGCCGGGCGGCGTTGGCATTTTGCTGATCCGGCAGGGCGCTGGCATGTTCGCGCTTGAAATCAGCCAGCAGTTGCTCCGCCCCCTGCAGCTCGCTGCGCCGGCTGTCGAGCTGGCTTTGCAGGAAGCGCTCGGAGGACTCGGCCGACTGGCGCCCCTTGTTCAGCAGGTTAAAGAAGAAGCGGCGCGAGACGGCCTCCAGCAGGACGGCGCTGCTCTCTGCCGAGTCGGCTTTCACCTTCAGCTCGATCACCTCGTCCCCGATAAGACGGATAGAGACGGACGCCGAGAGCCAGTCCATGATGGCGTCGCGCTTGGCCGGCGGGGTGTTGTCATCCACCAGCTTGCGGTCCCGCGCCACCCCGTCCATCACGTAGCGGCTGCGCAGTATGGCTTCCAGCACCGCGAAGCGATCCTTGAGGCTCTCCTGGGTGATCAGATCCTTGAGAGTCGGCGTCTGGTTGGAATCCTGCGGCACCATGAAGGTGGTGCGGCTCTCGTACACCTTGGGGCTGAGCACGCCAATCCCCGCCCCCACCAGCGGCATGACCAGGGCCGGCATCAGGATGAGATAACGGCGCCGCCAGGCGGCGAAGAGGATGATGTAGAGGTTGTAGTAGAACTGGACCGGCATGGCGTCACTCCCCTCAAGGCAGGTATGGCATTCCACGAATGGAGGAGGAAATGCAAGGGTAATGCCAGCAAGCGGGCCAACATGGCAGACGTTGTGGTACAGGATTCGCATAGTCCCGCCAAGGGGCCCGGGAAGGGCCGACAACTGTGAGGAGAGCGCCATGCCCACCACCGCCCGGTCAGCCAGCACCGCCATCGTGCAAATCGTTCAGCACCTGCAACCCGGGGGGCTGGAGACCATGGTGCTCAACCTCAGCCAGGCCAACGAGTGCCACCAGCCCATGCACATCGTCTCGCTGGAGGGGAGCAAGGAGGCGCTGCTCGCCGCCTGGCCCGCTCTGCATCCGTTTGCCGGGCGGATCCACTGTCTGGACAAGCCCGCCGGCTGGTCGCTGGCCACCCTCTATCGCCTCATCCGCCTGCTGCGCCAACTGCGGCCGGCGGCGGTGCACACCCACCATCTGGGCCCGCTGCTCTATGGCGGACTGGCCGCCCGGCTGGCCCGGGTGGCGAGCCTTATCCACACCGAGCATGACGCCTGGTATCTCGACGATCCCCGCCAGCGCCAGCTGGCCGGGCTTGGGCTGCGCACCTTGCGGCCCACCCTGGTGGCAGACGCCAGCCCGGTGGCGCACCAGTTGCAGGCGAGGCTCGGCGCCATCCAGGCCCAGGTGATCCCCAACGGCATCGACGAGGGGCGCTTCGTCCCCGGCCCCGCCGAGCTGGCGCGTCAGGCGCTGGGCTTGCCCCTCGGGGTCAGGCTCATCGGCTGCGCCGCACGCCTTGAGACAGTCAAGGGGCACCACCTGCTGCTGGAGGCCGTGGCGCGGCTCTCCCCCGAGGTGCATCTTGCACTGGCCGGGGTGGGCAGTTTGCAAAATGCGTTGCAGCAGCAGTGTCGACTGCTGGGGATTGCCCATCGGGTGCACTTTCTCGGCCTGGTGGAGCAGATGCCCCGCTTCTATCAGGGGCTGGATCTCTTCTGCCTGCCGTCGCTGGCGGAGGGGATGCCCCTGTGCGTGCTGGAGGCCCAGGCCTGCGGCGTGCCGGTGGTGATGAGCGCGGTGGGCGCCGCCGCCGATATCGTCTGCCCGGCCAGCGGTCAGCTGCTGGATACGCGAGATCCGGCTCTGCTGGCGCAACTTCTGGCACAGGGGTTGCTCAACTCTCGTGGCCTGCGCATCGTCACCCGGGAATTTGTCTGTGAACAGGGCAGCCTGAGCCGGATGGCTCAAGCCTATCAGGCGCTGTACGCCCGCTGAGGCGATGCCACCGACACGCGAAGAGACAGCAAAAGGAGCCTCCCATGGAATGGATCATGATCGTGTTCTGGCTGTGTGCAGCCCTGGTGGTGTACCACCATGTGGGTTACCCCCTGCTGCTCAAATGGGTTGGCAAACGGGCCTGCTCGCGCCAGCACCAACCGACCCCGCACCAACGGGGTTTTCGGGAGGAGGTCGGCGATGAGCAGCTCCCCGCCATCACCCTGGTGATGCCCATCTACAACGAGGCGACCACCCTGGCGGCCAAGCTGCAGAATCTGGCCAGCCTCGACTACCCGGCCGACAAGCTGGCGGTGCACCTGCACTTCGACGGCTGCACCGACGACAGCTATGCCATTGCCCTCTGCCAGCTCGGCGATCCCGCCCTGCTGCAGCTGCAGATCCGGCTGTTCGAGCACCCGCGCAATCGCGGCAAGGTGGCCGTGCTCAACGAGGCGATGACCCAGATCGACACGCCCCTTGTGGCTTTCAGCGATGTGTCGGCCCTGCTGCCCATCGACAGCCTGCTGCTGGCCGCCGCCCACTTTCAGGATCCCGCCGTCGGCGTGGTGGGCGAAGCCTATCGCTTCTGGCAGCCAGGCTCCCAGGGTGAGGCCAGCTACTGGCGCTACCAGAGCCAGATCAAGCTGTGCGAATCCGCCCTTGGCAGCATGCTGGGGGCCCACGGCGCCTTCTATGTGATGCGCAGTGACTGCCTGGCCCCGCTGGCACCCGACACCATCAACGACGACTTCATCCTGCCGATGCAGGCCATCGCCAAGGGCTACAAGGCGGTCTATGACAATCGCTGCGCCGCCCTTGAGCTGGAGGTCTCCGATGCCCAGCTGGAGTCCAAGCGCCGCAAGCGCATCGGCGCCGGCAACACCCAGCAGTTGCTGCGTCTGCTGCCGCTGCTGCACCCCAGATTCGGCTGGGTGGCGTTCAACTTCGCCAGCGGCAAGGGCTTGCGGGTGCTCATGCCCCTCTGCCTGACTCTGCTGTGGCTGTGCGCCATTCCGCTGGCCATTTACTCGCCCCTGTTCGCGGCGCTGCTGGCCGCTCAACTGCTGGGCTATGCCCTGGTGCTGCTGATCCAGCTCACCCCGCTGCACAACTGGCCCGGTCTGTTTCGCAAGATCCACTATCTGGTACTCGGACACTGGTACAACGGCATCGGCTCCCTGCGCTACGGCCTGCGGATGCTGACCCGCCCCACCTCACAGGAGAGAGCAGCATGAAACACCCCATCCCCAAAGCGACCCAGGTGCTCAAGCGCATCATGGATCTGGCCGGTGCCAGCCTCGGCCTGCTGCTGACCCTGCCCCTGTGGCCGCTCATCATGCTGGCCATACGGCTCGACAGCCCTGGTCCGGTGTTCTTTCGCCAGCTGCGTATTGGCCGCAGCCACGCCAGCCACACCGAGCTTTTCTTCATGATCAAGTTTCGCACCATGCGCGCCGATGCCGAGGCGGGCACGGGGCCGGTCTGGTGCGGCAAGGCCGACAGCCGGATCACCCGCAGCGGCAACTTTTTGCGCAAGACCCGGCTCGACGAGCTGCCCCAGTTCCTCAATGTGCTCAAGGGGGAGATGTCGCTCATCGGACCGCGGCCGGAGCGCCCCGGCATCGCCAACCGGCTGGAAGATGCGGTGCCCTTCTTTATCGAGCGCACCTATGAGATAGCGCCCGGCATCACAGGGCTGGCCCAGGTCAATCAGGGCTATGACGAGTCGCTGGACGATGTGCGCAGCAAGCTCGCCTTCGATCTCGCCTACTCGGTGACCCTGCTCCACCCCTGGCGCTGGCTGCTGCAGGACATGCAGATCATCGGCAAGACGGTCGCCATCATGGTGGGCAAGAAGGGGCGCTGAGCCTCACCCTGCTGCCGGATTTCGGGCCACTGCCTCGACGGTGGCCCTCTGCTTTTCCCCCTCAACCACGCCAGCCTGTCGGGCCTGCATCCCCTTTTCATCTCATTGCTGACAGCGGGCCGCGCCAACGCAGCCCTCACTCGCATCTCTTACCAGAACGACGCCCCTCGCCATCCCGAGCGGTTTGAACCGCCCCCTTTCCCCGACGCCTGCTCTGGCTCCCTGCCAGGGGAGCCAGAGGTCGCGGTCTGCTTCTTCAGCGAGGTGCTGGTGGGCAAGCGGCTTGGTGCTGCCTGTGCTGTGCCACCTCGTCAGGAGCCTGGCGGACTGAGGCATCCAGCCGCACCATCTGGCCGGCGCCAGATAGGCAGAGCAGAGAGCCCGAGGCTGACAGGGAGAAGGGTTGACCGAAGGTGCGTCGCACAGCCATAAAAAAAGCGAGTGGCCTGGCCACTCGCTGCGCTTGCTGGCGGTGTGCCGGCGGCCCGGGATCAGCCGCCATAGACTGCCAGGATGTCGCTCACCCTGTGATTGACGCTGTAACCCCGGGCGATGGTCTGGCGGGCGGCCAGGCTCATGGCGCCCCGCGCCTGCTCGTCGCGACTCAGCCAGTAGTTGACGATGGCCGCCATGTCCTGCACCTGGCCCGGCTCCACCAGCCAGCCGTTGGACTTGTGGTCAATCAGCGACACCAGCCCTCCCACCGCAAAGGCGCAGACCGGAATGCCGTGGGCCATGGCCTCCAGCGCCACCAGCGGCAGCCCCTCGAAGCGGGAGGTGATGCAGAGCAGATCGATATGCTGCCACTCGTCGGCCATCCGGCGAAAACCGTGAAACTCGACCCGATCTCCATACTGCATGCTGAGATCCCCCATCAGCGGCCCCTCACCATAGAGGTGAAAACTCCCCTCCGGGCAGAAGGCGGCCAGCTGGCAGAACGCCTGGGGCCCTTTCTCGGCGGAGAGGCGACCGACGAAGGCGATACGATTGCCCGCCACCGCCACCGGGGTGGCAGGCATGGGGACAAAATTGCTGATGACGGTGCTCGGCACAGGCAATCTGCGGGCGATGGGCTCGCTCACTGCGATGCACTTCGCAAAGCGGGCCGTGAGCCTATCGAGCCAGCTGTAGAGTTTCAGCAAGCCCTCCCCGTCATCCCCGCTATGAAAGGTGGAGACCACAGGCTTGCCGCTGCACCAGGCGGTGAGGCGCCCCAGGATCCCGGCCTTGTAGCCGTGGGTGTGCAGCAGCACGAAGCCGGGCTGGCCTGCCAGCACCCGTACGAAGTCACGGCTGTTGCGACAGACCCGGTATGGCAACCCCTGTTGCCTCAGCAGAGTAACAAAGGGGGTCATACCGTGATCCGCCACCAGCACTATGGTGGTGTTCAGACCCCGCGCCAGCAGATCGCGGGCAAGGTGGGTGATGTGGATCTCTATCCCGCCGACCTGGCGGGCATCGATGGCGAGCCAGACCTGATGTGTTGGCAACATGGGCAACCTCCTCTGGTGGCGTCGGGCCACCTGCTGCAGGGGTTTTGCATAGAGTGTGCCAGCGGTTTGGGGGCCTCAGTCGGCAGGAAATGCCACCAGCAGCAGGGTCATGTCATCCGGGGCCTTGTCGGCCCGCTCGTCGAACCAGGTGGCGATGGCCAGGGCCAGCTGCTCCAGGCCGGGTGCGGGGGTGAGACAGATCTGCTGCAGCTGCGCCTCCCACAACTGGCGCTCGGCGAGGTCCCGGCTCTCCAGCAGGCCATCGGTCCAGAACAGCAGGCGCTCGCCTGGCTGCAACTGATGCTCGCAGGTCTCGAAGTGGGGATCCGGCCGCAGACCGGGCAAGGGGCCGGTGACGCCGAGCGGGTGCATTCCGTCCGCCCCGATGAGCCAGGGGGCCGGGTGCCCGGCGCTGGCCCAGCGAACGCGGCCCGCCTCCCCCAGCTCGATGCAGAGGGTGGTGAGCAGGGTCGCCCCCAGCAGGGGATCGCTGTGTACGGCGGTGGAGAGGGTGGTCAGCAGGCTGGCAGGGGATCGCTGCTCGCTCTGGGCGGTCAGCAGACCGCGCAGATAGCCCGCGTAGGCGTGGGCGAAGAACTTGGCCTCGGTATCGTGCCCCATCACGTCCCCCAGCCACAGCACCCGCTCCTTCACCAGCAGGAAATCCCCGCCCCCCACGGCGGCGGCGCGGGTCTGCAGCGCCAGCTGATAGCCGTGCAGCTGATTGGCCGGCAGCAGGGGGCGCAGGGCCGAGGTCATCCGCTGATCCAGCTGATCCCCCCACTGGGCCTTGAGCTGGGCCGACCGCTTGAGCACCCGGGCGACCGCCAGCTGCAGCGCCTGCTTGGTGATGGGCTTGATCAGGAAATCATCGATGCCAAGGGCGCCAGCCCGGCTCTGGGTCCATTGATCATGGTGGCCGGTCAGAAAGACCCCGCGCATCTTGGGATCCTTCATCAGCTGCTGGCGCAGGGCGAAGCCGTCGATCCCCTCCATCTCGATGTCGGAGAGCACCAGATCCGGCGGCTGGCGACCGAGCGCCTGCAGAGCCGCCAGAGGATCGGCAAAGCTGTCGACCTGATAGTGGTCGTGCAGATAGCCGGTGAGCAGGGTGCGCATCACCTTGTCATCGTCGATCACCGCCACCATGGGCATCCGCCGGGGAGCGTGCCGGGCCCGCAGGGTCACCCGGTTGCGCCCCTGCTGGTGGCTGAAGCTCACTTCCTCAAACAGGCTGTGCACCAGCGCCAGACCATAGCCCCCCTCCTGCGGCTCTGCCGGCAGGGGGTTGGCCGCCAGCGCAGGCTGGGGCCCGCCGTCGTCATCCAGTTGCAGACTCAGGCCCGACTCATCCTGCTGCAGGCTGAGCCAGAGCTGACTCGCCGGCGGCTCGCCATGGCGCACGATATTGGTGGCGAGCTCGCTGAAGCAGAGCAGCCAGTTGGCCTGCTCCTCGGGGGCAACCTGAAACAGCGCCAACCCTTGCGCCAGACGGCCACGCAGCTCGCGTACCGACTGCAGGGTGGCGGGGGCGGATCGCAACCACTCTTTCATATCGTCTCCCTCAGATCCGGAAGTTGAGCAGCATGCTGCGCCGGCACCAGCGCTTGAGCCACTCGGTCAGCCGGTTGCTCGGCAGCCGGTTGAGTTCGCGCAGGATCTCGCTGGCCAGCCCCGGATTGACCCTGTCGTTGAACACGGCCCCCAGCAGATTGGCCTCGGCCCGGGTCAGCTTCTCCACCGCGCTCTGCACCATGGTGGTCGGCGTCACCCCGGCCAGCACCACCAGCAGGGCCCCCTCGCAGGCGGCGCACACCTGATCCGCCGGGATATTGCCCCGGTTGAGGGCATTGAGGGGGGAGGTATCGAACAGCACAACATCATAGTGCTCGAGCCAGCGTACCAGCAGGGCACGCAGGGTCTCCTTGTTGCGAAAGGCCATCAGATCCTTGCCCGGCGCCGGCAGCACCGCCAGGGAGTGGCCCTGGTGCTGGGGCTCGGGCACGTCGTTGGGCCCCCAGGCCTGGCCGGCAGGCCGGCCCGGGTGATAGAGGTTGAGATCCACCAGCAGGGTCTTGAGACCGTCCGCCTCGGCGCGCCGGGCCAGCGCCTCGCAGATGGTGCTGACCCCCTCGTCCCCCTCGGCCGAGGTGACCGCCAGGGAGCGGATCCCCCGCGCCAGGGTCGAGGCGTAGAGCGACTCCAATTCCAGGTACTGGATCGGGATGCTCACGTTACAGGGTTCCCACCAGGGCGACCACCGAGATGGTGGTGAGAATGTCACGCATCCCGTCCATGAAGATGGCCCAGTTGCTGCTCTTGCTGTCGGGGATGAAGACGGTGTCCCCTGCCCTGAGCACCGGCAGCTTGCTGAAATCGGGCTCCTTGGCAAAGCCGTCCAGATCGAAGGTACGGGCCTGATCCCCCTGCCCGCTGACGGCCATGTTGATCACCACGATCTTCTTGATGTAGGCAGAACTGGTGGGCCCGCCGGCTTCTGCCAGCAGATCCAGCAGGGTCATGGAGGAGTTGAAGCGATAGCGGCCCGGCCGGGCGATGGCCCCCAGCACCCGTATGGTGTTCTCTTTGGGCTCGTCGAGCCAGGGGCGGTTCTTCTCCGGCAGGTAGATGGAGTCCCCCGGCAGCACCTTGGGCAACAGTGTCTCGTCGCCGGTCTCGAAATAGAGGGCCAAGTCCAGCTTGCTCACCCGCGCCGTGCTGCCGTTGCGATGGGCGATGCGCACGTTGCGCAGGTCAGCCGCCTGGGTCGGGCCGTCTGCCGCCGAGAGGATGTCGATGAAGCCCATCTCCTCGTTGAAGGCGTAGCGACCGGGGGCGCCGACCTGACCGAAGATGTAGATGGAGCTGTCCGGCGACTGGCGTACCCACTGGGATTTGTTGTCGCTGGGATCGGTGGGCAGCTCGGGGATCATGATGGTGAAGCCGGCATGGATCCTGGGCAGGCTGCCAAGGGCCCCCCCTGATGGAGAAACTTGTCGAGATCGAAGATGGTCGGGGTTGCCGTCCCCCCGTCCGAGGTCAGGATCTGGACCTTGGCGATGTCGGCCCGCTCGTTGGGACCGCCGGCATGGGCCAGGAGGTCGAGCAGCGACATCTCGTCAGACCATTCATAGCGGCCGGGAATGCGCACCGCCCCCATCACCATCACCGCCCGCCCCGGCGCCACTTTCAACCAGGACTTTTCGTTGATGTCGGTCTTCTCCGGCACGAAGATGGCGTCACCCGGCCTTATCTGCGGCAGGTTTTTCTGCATGCCCTCGGTATAGGCCTGCAGATCGATGGGCTCCACCGCGCCATTGGTGCGCAGCAAGCGGATCTGGCGGCTCTCGGCATAGCGGGTCGGCCCGCCGGCGTTGGCCAGGATGTCGAGGAAGGTATCCTCCTCCCGCCCTTCATAGGCGCCGGGCTTGAACACCTCCCCCATGATATAGATGGTGCGCGCCCCGCGCTTGATCTGCTCCTCGTCCTTGGGCACGAAGATGGTGGCACCGGGGGCCAGTGCCGGCAGCAGCTTGTTGTTGCCCGAATCGAGGTAGGCCTTGAGATCGAACAGTTCGGGAGCGTCCCCGTTGATCACCCGGATCCGCTCCACCCCGGCAAAGCGGGTCACCCCGCCGGCCCGCATCAGCAGATCGACGATGGAGTTGCCGCTCTTGAAGCTGAAGGCGCCCGGGCTGTTCACCTCGCCAAACACCTTGATCGCCTTGCCGGTGTCGCCATCCCCGCCAGCGGCCAGGGTGGCGGCATCGAAGTCAATCTGGACGTTGCCGATGAGGGGGGATGCGGGCACGAAGACCACGTCGAGGGATTGCAGCGGGGGCAAGAGGCCGGCATCGCCGGTATCGAGATAGCGCTTGTAGTCGAAGCTGGAGACGGTGTCGCCGCGGCGCACCTGCATGTTGTTGAGCTGGGCCCCTGGCACCAGGCCGCCGGCCGCATCCAGCGCCATCTGCACGTTGCCATCGGGGGCCAGATCATAGCTGCCTGGCTTTTTGACATAGCCCATGACGCTGATGAGCAGCCGCTTTTCCAACAGGGTGATGGTCAGTTGAGAGAGGTTGTTGTAGACGGGCTTGAGGGCGGTACGGATGATGGTGTCCGCCTCTGGGAGCGTCTTGCCGCCCACCACCACTGAGCCCACCTCGGGCAGTTTGATTTCACCCTGCTTGTCGATCTGGAAGGGCTTGTCGAAGGCGGCCTCCCCCGGCTGCA
>NZ_NEVB01000196.1:10431-29786 GCF_002259925.1 Aeromonas sp. A35_P
TCACCCGGCGCCAGCAGGGTGCTTGCCAGCAGCGGACAGGTAAACAAAAACAGAACAACCGCGATAAATCCCTTGATAGCGCCCCGATCCATAGACATCCTTTTTATTGTTACGTTTGCCTCCACTGACGCAACGGAAGTCCAGACCAGCTCCGGCTACAACCCCCATTGGTGGTCTTTTCCAGCTGCAAACGCACCTGCTTCAACGACTCGGCCAGCATGGCCTGACGCCAGGCTACGTCGGCCCAGAGCCGGCCATGTACATCCCGAACTATATCAACTCGTTGAGATTGTAGCTGTTTTAGTCCAGCCGGCATGCAGTCACGCAGACCCGCCTGCTGCAGGCTGACCAGTTGCTGATCGAGCTTCTGTTGACGCTCATCATAACCTGACAGCAGGCGTTGTTCATCCTCATTTAACGGTAACCAGGTGGGTCTCAGCTCGGCCATTCCCCCCTTGCCCTCGGATGGCCATTGGGCGCAACCCGCCATCAGCAGCGAGATCCCGAGCACAAGCCAGTGCTTCATGATGCCACCACCATGCCGGATGACTGCATGTAGGCTTTCACGTTCTCATGACAGGGGATGACCCGGTTGATGTGCAGCATGTCCAGCAGATCGCGGGGCTGACCCGGACCACAGATGATCTCCAGATGATGGCCGTTCATCACCAGCCGCTTGTGGAGAAACACCAGGGCCCCGATCCCCGAGGAGTCGATGAAGTGCACGTCTCGCAGATCCGCCAGCACATCACCTGTGTACTCCGACAGCTTTTCAAATAGGGGGCGCAATTCACTGACGGCCATCGCATCAAACTCGCTTTCCAATGCCACAACCTGAGTGTCGTTAAGGGTGTAGGTCATGCTTTCCATGTTGAAGCTCCTTCTCTATGCCAGGACGGTTTAGTTCCATGCCATACCCAGCAAAGCAAGAGCCGTGCCTGACAAGAAAAAGACCCAAAGAAACCCTGTTTTTCACCTTAACTAGAGAAGCACATCGGCCGCGGCAAGGGGAACATTCCTTGCCAATTTGCAACATGGCTCATGCTTCTCATTGCAAAATGCGATGAAAAGGTCCCCTCACCCCCTCTTCACCCCCGTCTAAGCCGCGCCAGTGGCCGCTTTCCACTATCAGGCACGCTTATTGCCTTGCCTCTCATGCCAGGCCCGCCGTTGCCCTGGCATCTGCTTCTCACGGTTCCATGGAGGAAGGTTATGAGACTCAATTTTTATGTTGCTCCCCTGCTGGCCATTCTTTGCGCTACCGCCCAGGCAACTCCCGACCCCGACAGCGCCCAGCTCAGGGTGGAAGGTGCCATTACCCAGCCCAATTACCAGCAGGCCGCCCTGTGGGACACCGCCATGCTGGATCAACTGCCCGAGTACGAGATCAAGACCCACACTCCCTGGTATGACGAAGAGAAGACCTTTCGCGGCCCTCGTCTGAGCGATCTGCTGGCCAAGGTGGGCGCCAGCGGCAAGCAGCTGACCATCACGGCGCTCAACGACTACTCCATCCAGGTGCCCACCAGCGATGCCGCCCAGTATCAGGTGATCCTGGCCCGCAGCATCGATGGCAAGCCGCTGTCGGTACGCGACAAGGGGCCCCTGTTCCTCATCTACCCGTTTGATCAGTACCCCGAGCTTCGCAACAAGCTCTATTACGGGCGGGCCATCTGGCAGATCAACAAGATCAAGGTGGAGTGAACCGCATCATGCGATCCATAGCAGCCAGTCAGCGCTCCCTGTTCGTCGTGCTCTGCGTGCTGTTGCTGGCGTTTGCCGGTATCGGTACCGTCCAGTACCGGCAGTTCGAGGAGCTGCCACACGGCACCAGTCAGGGTGAAGACAACGTCATGTGGAACTATTTCCAGCTCTACAACGAGGCACTGCGTTTTCAAAATGCCCTGAAAAATGAGTCTCAGGTCAAGTTCCAGCTCAGATACGACATTCTGGTCAGCCGGATTGAGCTGGTGCTGGAGAGCAAGGATCGCAACCTGCTGCAACATACCCAGATTTATCAGCAGGCCAGCAAGGAGATGCGCCGCTTCATCGCCCTGGCCGATCTCTGGCTCGGGCCGGCCCAGCACAAACCGCTGGATCAGGCGGCCCATCAGCAGCTTGATCAACAACTGGCCGCCCTGCTCCCCCAGCTTCACCAGCTGACCCTGGAGGTCAACGAGCAGGCAACCCTGTTCGATGTGGCCCGCCGCGAGGGCGTGCGCAAACAGATCATCACCACCAGCCTGATCGCAGCCCTGCAGTTTGCCCTGCTGTTTGTACTGGCCCTGCTCATCTGGCGGCAGATGAATATCTCGTTCCTGCAGCACAAGCTGATGCAGCAGCTCAACGAGAAGCTGGTGCGGGCCAATCGTGAGGCCGAAGCGGGTCAGCGGGCGAAAAGCAGCTTTCTGGCCAACATGAGCCACGAGATCCGCACTCCCATGAACGGCATACTCGGCATGTTGTCTCTGCTGGCGGATCGCGCCATGGACCCCAGAGAGCGGGAGTACCTGGAGACGGCCCGGGAGTCAGCCAACCACCTGCTGGGGCTGCTCAACGACATTCTGGATATCTCGAAACTGGAAGAGGGTCGCATCGAGCTGCAACTCGTGCCCCATCATCTGCCCAAGCTGCTGGAGGACATCCGGGCCCTGATGCAGAGCAATTGCGATGCGAAGGGGATCAAGCTCAACCTGACCCTGGCCCCCAACACCCCGGAATGGCTGATGATGGATCCCCTGCGGGTGCGCCAGATCCTGTTCAACCTGCTCAGCAACGCCATCAAGTTCACCCATCAGGGCGAGGTGAACATCAGGGTGGACAGCCAGCCGCTGGACAAGGAGCGTCATTCGATTCGGATCGCGATTCAGGACACCGGCATCGGCATGAGCAAGTACCAGATGGGCAACCTGTTCCAACGCTTCTCCCAGGCCGACATCTCCATCACCCGCCAATATGGTGGCTCGGGGCTGGGCCTCGAGATCTCCCGCAACCTCGCCCGCCTGATGGGGGGCGACATCTCGGTCGAGAGCCACGAGGGGTTCGGCAGCACCTTTACCTATCTCTGGCCTGCCCAGGCGACCACCCCGTCGATGACCAGCCTGCCCAGCAAGCCGAGCAGTCAGGAGAGTTATCGCATCTTGCTGGTGGATGACAATGCCACCAATCGCAAGGTCATCGGTGCCATGCTCGCGTCCGCTGGCCATCGGGTAACGCTGGCGCTGCAGGGGGAAGAGGCGCTCGCCAAGCTGGCGCAAGAGACCTTCGACATCGTGCTGATGGATGTGCAGATGCCGGTGATGGACGGGCTGGCGGCCACCACCCATATTCGCGCCTCGCGCCAGCGCTGGGCCGACATTCCCATCATCGCCCTGACCGCGGATGCCATGCCCGAATCGAAACAGTACTACCTGTCCCACGGCATGAATGGCTATATCACCAAGCCCATCAGCAAGGAGCTCTTGCTGGGCGAGATCAACCGCCACCTGGTACGCGAGCAACGCAAGCGCACCATGTCCCTCGGCAATCAGGGGTGAAGCGGCGCCGCTACCCAGCGCCTTGAAATTAAAAGACTCTGGCTCGACGATGCGGGCGCCCGGCATGGGCGCCCGTTTTCACGCTTGAGCCAGACCCTGGCTCACTCCCGCCACCAGGGGATGCCGCCATGGGGGCTCAGCAAGGTCAGCGGTTCCCCCATCATGGGAGTGGTCAGCGGGATCTGCTGCTCGGTCGCCAGCCGGGTGATCTGCTCCAGCGGCTCATCCCATGGGTGCATGGCGAGATCGAAGGTGCCGTTGTGGATGGGATAGAGCCAGGCGGCGCGCAGATCGTGAAACGCCTGTGCGGTCTGGGCCGGAAACATGTGCACATGGGCCCAGCGCTCGTTGTAGGCCCCCGTCTCGAGAAAGGCCATGTCAAAGGGGCCATGGCGCTCCCCTATCTCCTTGAAGCCGGCGAAATAGCCGCTGTCGCCACTGAAGAACAGGTTGAAATCATCGCTGCGGATGACCCAGGAGGCCCACAGGGTCCGGTTGCCATCGCCCAGGCCGCGGCCGGAGAAGTGCTGGGCCGGCGTGGCGATGAGCTCGATGCCATCGACCCGGGTCTGCTGCCACCAGTCCAGCTCCCTGATCTGGTGCGCCGGCACACCCCAGCCGCGGAGCCTGGCCCCGACCCCGAGCGGGGTGATGAAGTGCGCCACCCGGCCCTGCAGCGCCACTATGGTGGCCTGATCCAGGTGGTCATAGTGATCGTGGGAGAGGATCACCCCTTCGAGAGGAGGCAGATCTTCAAGGGCCATGGGCGGGGCGTGCCAGCGCCTGGGGCCGAGCCATGAGAGCGGTGAGGCGCGCTCGCTGAACACCGGATCCGTCAGCCAGTACTTGCCGTGCAATTTGAGCAGCAGGCTGGAGTGACCGAGCCGCCAGACGCTGAGATCCGGGGCGGTCAGGACATCTGCAAGGGTCATGGCCTGCACCGGGATGGCACGATCCGGCAGGGTGCCGGCTGGTTTGCCAAACAGGAAGTCACGCCAGATCCCGACCCCTTCCCAGAAACTGCGCGCGGGAGGCGCCACCAGATTGTGAAACCGGCCCGCCCGATACTGGGTGGAGTCCTGGTGTTCGGGCAGATCCGATTGCAATACAGACGAGATAATACCGGCCATCACGACTCCTGTGAGCAATAAATGAACATAACGGCCCCGGCGAACCGGGGCGGCGCGAGAACGCATCCCAAAGCGCTGCATTGACCGGGCTCCCTGGCAAGGCTCGTTTCAGACAGGAGAACCAGACTGTCCCACCAGACAGCTGGCGTGACAGGCCTCCTGTGTCCCACCCATCAATTGACAGGACACGGCTGTCACACAGTGATTGTCGAGCGTATCAAACCCCAGCCGCTGCCATGGCGTGACTTTCACAGGTACATCCGCCGCTGGGGGGTTGTCATGTTACCACCTCAACAAGCGGCTGACTCTTCACGCCCGGCATGACAGCCGGCTTTCTGTAGCATGCTGCCCAGGAGCCCCGGGCGCTGCATGTAACAGGTGCTCATCCGGCAGGGATGAGCACATGGGTGACGTTCAGCCGTTAGCGATGCCACTACTTGAGGTGCTTGGTAAAGAACTCCTCAAGCTTGTCGAAGGGAATGATCTCCATGCGATCGTACAGATCCGTGTGGATGGCATCCTTGATGATCAGCAACTCCCTGGGTTCACCGGCGGCCTTGTAGGCATCCTGGGAGAAGTAGAGGGAGTGGGCCTTGTCACCGGCGATCAACAGGATGGGACGCGGTGAGATCTCGCCGATATTGGTCAACAGCGGCATGTTCATGAACGACAACGGGTTGGTGGCATTCCAGGCACCGTTGGAGTTGAGCGAACGCGCATGGAAACCACGAGGGGTACGGTAGTAGTCGAAGTACATGCTGACCACGAGGTTGTCGATCCCCTCCCTGGACTCCGGCAGATTGCGCGGACCCGCCTGCGGCGTCCCCTTTTCGGCATCGACCCAGCGCTGTTGGCTCATGGCCTCCAGTGCCTGGGTACGCTGCGCCTGGGTCATGCTGTCGTAATAGCCTTTTGCCATCACCCGTGACATGTCGTACATGCTGGCCGTCACGACGGCCTTGATGCGCTTGTCGACGGCGGCCGCATTGAGGGCCATACCACCGAAACCACACACGCCGATGATGCCAATGCGCTGGCGATCCACGTAAGGCAGCAGGCCGAGGTAATCGATCGCAGCGCTGAAGTCTTCGGTGTTGATCTCAGGAGAGGCCAGGTTGCGCGGTTCGCCGCCACTTTCTCCTGTATAGGAGGGATCAAACGCCAGGGTCACAAAGCCCCGCTCAGCCATTGTCTGGGCATACAGACCGGATGACTGCTCTTTCACCGCGCCAAAGGGGCCACTGACGGCAATGGCGGCCAACTTATGGTCGTCACGCTGTTTCGGCAGGTAGAGATCCGCCGCCAGCGTGATGCCATAGCGGTTTTTGAAGGTGACCTTCTGGTGGTCGATCTTGTTGCTTTGCGGGAATGTCTTATCCCACTCTTGAGTCAACGGCATAGTGTCTGCTCCTGTAGCAATGGAGGCCGGCAGGGATATCGCTTGCTGGGCGCCAAATACCCAGCCGGCACAGGTGAGAAGGGCGCCACCGAGAACGCGCTTGGCAGAGAAAGAGGCTTTCATCTTGTCGTCCTTGTGGTAGCCACCATGAAGGTGAGTCGTTCTTCGATGACGCCAATTCTCGCCCTGACCCGCCATGGGCAGATAGACAGATCCACCTCATTGATTGCCTGATCCTCCACATCAGCGGACTCATGCTTGGCGGCGCTCCCATCGCTGGGTATGCTTTTTTCATCTTGGAAGGAGAGCTGCCATGCCCAATCACACAGCCGCACCGCACGCAGCCTCGCAGGCGCTATCGTCCCTGCGGGCAACCCTGGCGGCCAACATAGCCCGCCATACACAGGGGCTCAGTGACTGTTCGACGCCACTTGCCAATCTCAGCTTTTTTCGGCGTGAACGGCCCATGCCGCCCATCACCTGTCTGGTAGAAACCAGCATTGTGCTGGTGGTTCAGGGAGAAAAACAGATGCTGGTGGGTGGCGAGTCCTACCCCTATGACAGCCACCATTTCCTGATAACGTCTCTGGATCTGCCAGCCAACTCCCAGGTCATCACCGCCAGTGCCGAACAACCTTGCCTGGGCCTGAGCCTGAAACTGGATCTGCGCATCATGGCCGAACTCATCGCCCAGGGCGGGCTGGCGCTGCCTGCCCCATCGGCTCAGGATCGGGGCATGAGGGTGGGATTGGGCGAGGTCACGCCGGTGCTGCTCGATGCGTTTAAACGCCTGGTCGATTTGCTTGATGCTCCCGACACCATTCCTGTGATGGCCCCCATGATAGAGCGAGAAATCCACTATCGCCTGCTGCTCAGTGAGCAGGCCCCCCGTCTCTGGCAGATTGCCGCTGTGGGGAGTCAGGGCCACCGGATTGCCCGGGCCATCGACTGGCTGAAAGTGCACTACCGTCAGCCGTTTCGCATCGAAGAGCTGGCCGCCAAGGTGCAGATGAGCAGCTCCAGTCTCCATCAACATTTTCGGCAGCTCACGGCCATGAGTCCGCTGCAGTACCAGAAGTGGCTCAGACTCAGTGAAGCCCGTCGCCTGATGCTCAATGAAGATCTGGACGCCGCCAATGCCGCCTTTACCGTCGGCTATGAGAGCCCCTCCCAGTTCAGTCGGGAGTACGCCAGGTTATTTGGTGCGCCGCCAAAACGAGACATCGATGGCCTGCGCACCCAGGCGGCACGGCAATAGCCAACCCGCCCTGAGATCACCCCCTGTCGCGACGCTCAAGCGGCAGACTGGATGGCACGCAGCGCCTTGATGTCTTTTGCCGGGGGGGCCCCAAACATGCGGCTATATTCCCGGCTGAACTGGGATGGGCTCTCGTACCCTACCTTGAAGGTGGTCGCCATGGCATCCATGTTTTCCGTCAACATCAGGCGGCGGGCTTCGTTGAGGCGAAGCTTCTTCTGAAACTGCAACGGCGACATGGCGGTCATGGCTCGGAAATGGGCATAAAAGGCGGACTTGCTCATTCCGGTATGGGCAGCCAGCTCCCCCACATTCAAGGGCCTGACGAAGTTGAGCTTCAGCCAACTGATGGCTTTGGCGATTTTATGGCTATGACTGCTGGCCGAGACGATCTGACTGAGCCTGGCCCCCTGCTCCGTCGTCAACAGTCGATAGAAGATCTCCCGTTTGATGACGGGCGCCAGCACCTTGATGCTGGCCGGCTCTTCCAGGAGCGACATCAGGCGGACAAACGCATCCAGCAAGGGCTGCGGCAACGCCCCTACTTCGATGCCCTTCGAAGCCGCCTTGTCGAATGGAAGCGACAGCTCGCTGTCGACGATAAGTTGCGCAATTTCGGGCAAATCCAGCTCCATCACCAGCCCATAGTAAGGTTCGGCCTCACTGGCCTCCATGATGTTGGCGATGACCGGCAGATCGACCGACGAGATAAGGAAATGGTTGGCGTCGTACAGATGCGCTTGCTCTCCCAGCAGCACGCGCTTTTTACCCTGTGCAATCAGGCAGATGCTTGGATTGAGCGTATAACTGGCGGGCTGGGTTGGCGAACACCAGCGGCTCAGGCGCAACCCGGGGATCGCCGTTGTGTATTGATTGGCATTGCCAGTCCACTGTTCAATCTGCCTGGCCAGGGCCTGCAGGGATTCGGCTTTACGATCTGCCTGTTTCATAAGGGCTCCAACAGGGATTTGCTGACACCAGGGGGTGAGTCAAGGTTGCCAGTTGTATCGTAAATTCCTCCGGTTTCAAAGCGTGCAATCCAATGACCCACGCCCTGGCTTTGGAAAAGTCGTCATATTCCAGGCCACCATCCCCCGCTCAATAAAACCCATGGATCATTCTTATAAACAATAAGTTATGCAACACCCCATTCATTTACCCTCCTACAGAAACATAAAAACAGACCTGTCCTTGGCCTCTAAGCGAAAGAGGGGTTTGGATTATCAGGCAATCATTGGAAATGAATAGGCTAACGACGTCTCGGGGCGGCGCGCTAGATTGACTGCACGATTTGAGCGGCAAGCCAATATACGCCGACTGGGGCGACACGCTTGTTGCTCTCTCTTCACTGTCACCGGAGGAGATGCGATGCACACCAGACCCGAGACACCCACGGATTTCACCAGCAGAGAAGCGGCCATCATCCCCATTGCCGCCTTTACGGCCAACGGTGATATGAGTCGGCTGACCATCAGTCTGTCCGAAGGGCTGGCGGCCGGTTTGACGGTCAACGAGATCAAGGAAATCCTGACACAGCTATACGCCTATGCCGGCTTTCCTCGCAGTCTCAACGCACTGGGCACCTTCATGGGATTGCTGGCCGAACGCCAGCAGCGAGGCGTCCAGGATGCAGAAGGGCCCGGCGCCAGCGCCCTGGCCACGGACAAGAGCAGCCTCGAACTGGGCACCGAGAACCAGACCCGGTTGGTTGGACAACCGGTCAGCGGCCCCCTGTTTGATTTCGCACCGCAGATCGATGCGTATCTGAAGTCGCACCTGTTTGGCGACATTTTTGCGCGTGACCTGCTGAGCTGGAAGGAGCGAGAGCTCGCCACCATTGCCGCCCTGACCAACATCCCTGGCGTCAACGGTCAACTGCAAGCCCACTACCGCATCAGCCTGCACAACGGCATCACAGCACCAGCGCTGGCCCGCTTTGTAGCAATCGTGCGGCAAGCCTGTGGCAAGACAGTGGCCGATAACGCGGCCGTCGTGCTGGCCACTGTCTTGCAATAAACCACCGCATTCCTGCTACCCCTGTTTAGTCAACATCGGAGGATCCATGAGCATTCCAGACAACAAACGCATTCCCAACGAACTGACCGCCGGTGTTTTCAACGGCACAGGCATCTTCGACGTCGGTCAGGAGAATGTCGCCTATGCCGACTATTTTACCGGCACCAGCTACCTCGCCCTGCTCAATACGCCAGGGCTGATCGTCGCCAATGTGACCTTCGAGCCGGGTTGCCGCAACTTCTGGCACATCCACCACAAGGGTGGCCAGATCCTGTTGGTGACCGGCGGCCGCGGCTGGTACCAGGAGGCCGGCAAGCCCGCCCAGCCACTGACCCCGGGTGATGTGGTGCACATCGCACCCGGCACCAAGCATTGGCACGGCGCGGCCAAAGACAGCTGGTTTGCCCATGTCGCGGTAGAAATACCGGCCGAGGGTGCCAGCAACGAATGGCTGGAGCCCGTGACTGACGAAGCGTACAGCCTGCTGCAATGACGCAGCCCATGGGAAGACGGCCCCTTTTTCCCCTGGGCCCTCTTCCCGACGGCCACTTCGTGAGCCTTTCGCCTGTCAAACTCAGGCCCAATACATTGACTGGCGCCTCACCTGTTCCCTCTGGCCGAGTCAACCGGAGGCTTGTGGGTCACCGATGCGCCATCCTTGATACCAGAAACGAGTGTGAATATGACACCTTCAACGCAGCCTCAGGTCCCCCTTCCCGATCGCGTCTACGAAGGCGAACGCCCTCTTTATGGGGCAAGATGGGGCGAGCAACGAATACTTGCACATATCCACCTCGACATGGCGGCCCCGGAAGAGCGGGGTTGATACCCATGCACACCGCTCTGCGCGCCCACAAGCCAATGGTCAGGCACGGCGCTGAGAAGATGGGATGGCCAAGATTGACACAACACGTCCTCACGGCACTCACCCTGCTCCCATCGCTATTGATGGTCCCGCCTGGTGTTGCCAATCCATCTGCCACCGATGAACTCGTTACCGGAGAAGATGCCATGAAGATTCAATTTGTCTTTGATGATCGTCGCGTGACCGCCACCCTGAAAGAGACGCCAACTACCCGCGACTTCCTCAAACAACTCCCGCTCACGGTGGCGCTGGAGGACTATGCCAGCACCGAGAAGATTGCCTACCTGCCGAGCAAACTGACCCGTCAAGACGCCCCGGCGGGCACTCGCTCCGAACCGGGGGACATCTCCTATTACGCCCCCTGGGGGAATCTGGTGGTGTTTTACAAGCCCTTCGCCTTTGCCGACGGCCTAATCAATCTGGGCAAGCTGGATGGCGGTCTGGAGCGCTTCACTTCAGGGGGATCACTCTCCGTCACCATAGCGCTGGCTGACTGAGCCCCATACGCCGCGACGTCCAGGGCCTTGTTGCCTCGGCTAGGCATTCAACCGGTCGCGAGCCCGGCAGATCAGCCATCACCTGCCGGCGCCGGCAAATGCAGCGCCGCACGATGATCTCGGGGAGTCTTCCGACTCAGACGGGCAGCGGGGCTTGTGATGCAGCCGGTGATGACCACTCATCCTTTATTCCCAAGAGGGCCAGACGTTGCACACCACCAGCGACAAGCTTTCATTTATCGGCGCCGTGCTGTCACTCATCGTGATCTATGTCACCGCCGCCGTCCCCATTCCCCTCTATGGCCTCTATCAAACTCAGGATCAGATTGGCTACCTGGCGTTATCCATCAGCTCCGTGGTCTATTTTATCGGTGCCGTCACGGCGTTGCTGCTGTTTGGCCGCCTCACCAACTACCTGGGGCGCAAGCCCGTCTCCCTGGCCGCCCTGCTGCTGGCTGCCCTGTCCGTGCTGTTCTTTGTCAATCTGCACCATGCTCCCCAGCTGATCGCCGGACGCCTGCTGCAGGGACTGGCCTGCGGGCTCGCCTCCACGGCGCTGGCCGCATGGCTCATCGATCACGCTCAGGCGGTTCCTGGCTGGATCCCTGCGGCCGTGATCAGCTGTGGTCCCATGACGGGGCTGACCATAGGCGGGGTGGGCGCAGGCGCGCTGATCGAATATGGCCCCTTACCTCGTCAGCTGGCTTTCGTGATAGCGCTGGGGCTGATCGCCCTGGCCATGTTGATGGTGCTGCGCAGCAGAGAAACCATGGCGCGAAAGCGCGGCGGGATGCACTCCCTTCGCCCCCATTTCACGCTGCCAACCAGCGCCAGGAAGGCCTACCCGCTGGCCGCCTGCACCTTCGTCTGCACCTGGGCATTGGGAGGCTTCTTCCAGGCGTTCGGGCCGGCCATGGCCAGGGAGCAACTCCACTCGCACAGCGCGGTGGCTGCCGCGCTGGTGTTTGCCTCCATCATGGCACCCGGCGCCATCGGCGCCTCTATCGCCAGCCGTTTGACCCCGCAGCGGGCCCAGTTCACGGGCATGCTGGGGTTCACCCTGTTCGTGGGCGCCATTCTGCTCTCCCTGCAGCAGGGCTTGCTCACTGCCTTCCTGGCCGCCAGCATCTTCGCCGGTATTGCGCAAGGTCTGGTGCTGACGGGCAGCATCGCCACCCTGGTCACCGATCTGCCGCCCGAGGAGCGGGCCAATGTCTTCTCGGTGATCTATGCGACCTCTTACGTGGGGGCCGCCATCCCCACCCTGATTGCCGGCCACTTCTCCGCACAGTTCAGCCTGCTGCAGGTGGCCTGTGGCTATGGGGGTCTCGCGTTATGTGGCGCCCTCATCGTGCTGGTTGCACAGGGCGGCCAGCATCGACAACGGGTGGGCTGATAGAAAATGGGATGGGTGCTGCGCCCTGTGAGGAAATGAGTGGATCTTCCCCACCAGATAGTGGCTCAGGGAGCAGTGGCAAGGGGCATAAGACGGCGCCAGTCAGGGGGGACTGGCGCCGTGGTGACCGCAGACCTGCGCGGTGATCAGATGGTCGAGGCGTCAATCACGTAGCGATAACGAGCCTTCTTGGCGACCACATCTTCCCAGGCCTGATTGATCTGCTCGGCGCTGATCACCTGGATCTCCGGCAGGACCTTGTGCTCGGCACAGTAGTTGACCACCTCCTGGGTTTCCTTCATGTCGCCGATGAGAGAGGCGTTGAAGTTAACCCGGCTGGCAGCCAGGCCAAGGGCATTGAGGGAGACCTCGAACCGCTCGGGCATGCCCACCTGGGTGTAAGTGCCATAAGGCTTGACCACAGAGGCATAGGCCGCCACATCGTAGCTGACCGGCAGGGTATTGATCAGGCAGTCAAGCTGGCCGCGATAAGGCGCCAGCTTGCCAGGTTCATCGACCACCACCACCTCCCTGGCACCGAATGCCAGGATGTCCTTGACCTTGTCCGGGCTGGAGGTAAAGGCGATCACCTCTGCACCTTTCGAGACAGCCAGCTTCACCGCCATGTGGCCCAGGCCGCCGATCCCCACGACGCCCACCTTGACCCCGGCCTTCAGGCCGAAACGCAGTAGCGGGGAATAGGTGGTCACCCCGGCACGCAGCAAGGGGGCCGCTTCCTGAAAGCTGATGTTTTCGGGGATATGCACCGCATAGTGATCGCGCACCACCAGATTGCGCGAGTATCCCCCCAGGGAGATCCCCGTGGGAGAGCGCTTGTCAGGGTAGCCATAGGTGAAGATGGTGCTCGCGTCATACTGCTCGCCGTGCTCACAATCGGTACAGCCATCCACCATGCAGCCCACGCCGGCCCGATCGCCCACCTTGAATTTGGTGACCCGCTTGCCCACCGCCGTCACCACGCCCACGATCTCGTGACCCGGTACCTGCGGGTATTGCTGCGGCCCCCAATGACCCTTCATCTGGTGGATATCCGAATGGCAGATACTGGCGTATTTCACGTCGATGAGGATGTCGTTGTCCCCTACCGGGCGACGTTCGAAATCCCAGGGTTTGAGGAGACCGCTGGCGTCAAACGCGGCATAGCCTCTGGTCTTGATATTCATGGTAAACACCTCGGGTGATACGACACTGGTTTTGGTGAGTGATTGGACGGCGCTCCATACCGGGGGAGTGGCGCCGGCCATCAGGATACCGCCACCGGCAAGCGCCGTGTTTCTGACAAATCGCCGCCGTGACGGCGAAGCGAGATCCTCTTTCGCAGCCTTGATTGACTTGGACATGTTCACTCCTTGCACCCCTGCCTTATGACTTCAGCGCCGCCTTGATGGCGCTGTCGATGCGTTGGCCTGCGGCCGGCCCGACACTGTATTGCACCAGGGTCGACAGCTCCTGCAACTGATCCCTCTTCAGACCGGTATTGAGCGCCATGCCGATATGGGCACGCAGTTGGGGCTCCGTCTCCGGTGAGACTGACAACATGGCAACGGTCAACACCTCACGGTCCTGGTGATCCAGCCCCCCTCTTGCAAACACGTCACCAAACAGATGTTTCTGCAAGAAGGTGTTGATCCCGGGAGCGAAATCAAACAGTGGACCACTCACGGGATGACCAACCAGTTCGGTTTGTACCCGGGTTCCCAAGGCCTGGGCGGTCTCCCCTGCCGGCAACGGCTTGGGCGCATCCCCCACCTTGTCTTGCTTGCCTGCCGACTGGCGCACCTTGACGACCGACATCAGGGTGCCGAGGCCATTGAGGGATTTGGGAAAACCGCCATAAGGGTAGAGATAGATCAACGCTTCCTTGAGCTGGTTGACCGACACACCGGCATCCAGTGCGCGGTGCAGCGCCAGGGAGAGGGCTGACTGATCACCGGCAGCAGCCAATGCGGCGACCATTGCCAGATGTTGATGTGTCGCCCCCAGTGCTTTCAGAGTGGGTTGCTCTGCTGTCGCCGTCTTGACCGCTGCTTGATATTGAGCGTCAATCACCTGCTCTTTCCAGACCACGTTCTGGCCTTCGCGGCTGCCGGTGATCACCAGGTGAGTCATGGACGAATCGGGCATACTGCCGTGCCTGTGATCGACGCCCTCGGGGCACCAGACGGCTTCCCCTTCATGAAACGCGATCACCTGCCCCGGACGCGTGACTGTGATGGCCGTCCCCTTGGTGACAATCATGTGCTGCCCGGCCGGGTGCTGATGCCAGGCGGTACGGGCACCCGGGGCAAAGGTGACGTAGGCGCCAGAGTAAGGGGCTGCGTCCTGGCTCGGGAAGAGCATCTGCACATCGACCTGCCCCGTGAAATAGGTGGCCGGCCCGGAGAAGGTCTGCTGGCTCCCCTCGGGATAGAGGCGTTGTGATTGAGGTTCGGTTGCCTGGCTCGCAAAGCTGGCAACGGCGAGCGCGATTGCGAAGCTACAGCGTGATGGTGATGACATGGATTCTCCCTTTTCAGTTCATCAATGGTCATGGCCACCTTGGCGGCACCCACCATTACAATGTGCTGGGCAATAAAGGAGATATCTCGATAGTGGCGGATTGTTGCCTGATCCTATCTGGCCTCATCTGATCTTCAGAAGCCCTGTGCAGACGCCGGCAAAAAGTCGGTCGCCCCCAGATCCTGCGATGTCTGATCGCGCCGCCGCATGCCGAGAGGATGGGCAGCAAACAGCACACGCAGCGGCAAAGGCCGCTGAGTGGCAGGCTGGGCCACAGGTTCGGCTATGAGGGGATTTTTTGATCTCTTTACGACGACCACAGGGGAGCGTGGTGACTTTCCGGTAATACCAGATGCCGTGTGGACTGAGCCAGAGATTCATCGATGAGCTCCTCGTCGTCCACACAAAGTGGATGACCAAGGGCTTTAAGAGAGGCTAACTTATTGAATTGCAGAAACAAGTGGTGGCCCTACCAGCCACATCCCGGCACTCGAGTCCCCCGCCTTGGCTGCTACCTTCCGGTCCTGACCAGGTCGACGGGTTATCAATGCGAGCCCAAATAAATCAGGCACTTGGGGATGGAACTGATTGCCATCACAGTGTTCTGAAACCTCAACAAGCGAGAATCCGCCGGAAGTACGGTCATCCACATCAAGTGGACATGCTTAAATTGGTAACAAACAGGCCAATCCTACCCGCCCTCCCCCGTACCCTGCAAGCACCTCATTACAGACCCCATCCACTCCCTCGACAGCTCAACAATCAACCCAATATTGAGCAAAATGAAATCTAATGGTAACTTTGGGTCTCACTTAAACCCGAGGTGACATATGGCTACGAACACAGGCAAAGGCTATCGACAAGGTTCCGTCAACGACCGTACCCAAGTTCAGAACCCAGTTAACGGGAACTGGACGAAACGCGATACGGATAGCGGCAAGTTTATCGAGCAGAAACAAGGTGGGGAGCCCTTCAAAGGGGTAGCCAAAGAAACCGACAACCGCCGTAAGTGAGTTCATCGATGACCGACCAGTGCTCTTGTGGCCAGCCCCTCAATCATTCTGTTGTGTTCCATCAAAATGGGCAGAAACTCAAAAGCTGCCCGAACTGTTCAGAACAGGCTGGCGTTCATGTGTTCTATCGAGCAGGAGAGTTCGGATTCAGGCGGATGGCTGGTGTAACCAGGATACAATCATGGTGCCGTGGTTGCCGAGCCAAGCACCGCTACCGGCTTGATGCCTTGCATACCTGCTAAAGAAAAGGAGCTCTGATGTGAGCTCCTTCAAGTCTACTAAGCCAGAATCGCCACTGCCGGAAACAACAGTAGCAAATGGAACAATAACAAGATCTGGGTAGGATATCCCTGCACCTTCCCAATCTCCTCTTTCGTCTCCTCTGCAAGGTTATCGCTGTTGCGGTAACTTGGGATCAAGAAGAGTAGAGCCAAGCCAACGTAGACCATTACCTGGCCTGCCAATATCCATGAATCGTAACCCATTGAAGACAACTGCTCTGCCGTCTTGGCCGTAACATCAAAGCCCCGCCCATAGACCTCAGCATTAATTCTCGAATGTTCGGCAAAGCGAGCGAACCATGCCGACCGTTCGATACTGAGATACCAGGCAAGAATCACTCCTGCAGCAGGAATCGTTACGATAGCAACGCAGATCATGCGGCTCAATGGGTCTGTGAGTGCGGCTGCCTGAAGGCGTTTCTCATACCCAATAAAGACCAGAATGGCCCAGTGCAATGTTCCAACTACAACCGTGCCCATGATGATCCAGAGCCCCGCATCGTGGTTAATAACAAGGTCCATTCGAGGCAATAGAAACTGCCAGGCGAGCACGAGAAGTGCCGTCAGCCACAACCCCCACAGGTGAGCCCTCAGCATGCCCGAGAGATAGGCGTTATAACTGCAGATCCCGCCCCGCAGGTAAGGGTTATTGTTGACCTCGGTTGAATTTGCTGGAAGTTCTAATCGCACAGATTGCTTTAGCCAATTACGATAGCGGGCCCACTTGCCCGCGACCTGTGCCGATGCAGTTTCCCGCTGCTCGAAGAACCGGCCGGGCTCTTGTTTCGTCTTCTCTTGTTCCATGTCGTTTTCCTTGTTGTCAAAACCATTCATTCGCCAGACAGTCCACGCAAGATCCGCTGCACGCTAGAGAGGCTGATCCCCGTTCGACGTGCTATCTCTGCCTTGGCTATTCCCCGTTCAGCGAGTGACAGCACCTCCTCCCCTTTAGCCATGGCGGTCGGCTTGCGACCTTTGTAGACCCCACGCTGTTTTGCCATAGCGATCCCTTCTGCCTGACGCTCCAGCATCAACTCCCGCTCAAACGTGGCGATGGCACCGATCATGGTCAGCATCAGTTTTCCGGTAGGTGTCGAGGTATCGATACCCAGATTCAAAATCCTCAGAGCAACCCGCTTAGCGTGCAGGTACTCCGAGATCTCCAACAGGTGGCGAGTGTTGCGAGCCAAGCGATCCAGCTTGGTCACCATCACCACGTCTCCCTCACGAACAAAGTCCAGCATCAACGCGAGCTGTGGACGGTCATCCTTAGCCCCGCTCACTTTCTCCTGGAATATCTTGCTGCACTCGGCCAGAGCCTGAAGCTGGGCATCCAGGCTCTGCCCTACAGTGCTGACACGTGCATATCCCACCAATGCCATGGTCTCCTCCTGGTCAATAGGGCAAGGTACACTGACGCGACCGGTCAGAAGGTCGAAAGGAACCCATATGACCGGCAAAAAGTGGCACTTTCGCTCGCGTCACACGGGCTTGGTCTATTGACCTGTGCCAGTGATACAAATGAAAACGGGCCGCTCCGTAATGGAGGGCCCGCAGGGGTAGTCAACCAGATGCTCTGGCTGCTCTATCTATTGGTCATGCAGGGTGCCGACTGGGGGATCTCAATGACGCGTCGCCCCGCCCGGCATCCGCAATACCTTGGCCAGCTCCTCGGCATGAGCCTTGTCACGGGCGATGAGGCGGATCATCAGGGTTCCCCCTGCAATGGCAACCAGAGTCACCGAGGTCAGGATCATTTTGTTCATGGGTAGTCCTCTTCGTTCATGTTGTAGAAGTGTGGCGGCATGTAGCGGGCCATCATCGCGTTGACGATGACAGACGCAAACGCCGTCAGGGCTGCCTTCAAGGCGTCCAGCAGCAGGGCTTTCGTGAAGTCGTTCATGGCGATTACTCAGGGGTTATCTTCAGGCGGTAGACCTCCATCCGGTGATAGTCGAGAAAGTTCCTCTCCCAAAGCCGGTAGAGGTCCATGGTGGTGGCCAACGGCCGCTCTCCACACCAGAGCTGTGAGGCCAGCCCGGCGTTGAAGTCGAAATCAAGATCCTTGACCAGCTCGCCACCGAGGTAAGTGAACTCGGTGACGTAGGCCATCCCCCAGCTACCAGCCCGTTTTTCCAGACGGATTTCGACCGGACGGTAACCGCCAGTGTCGGCGGAATAATCGGGACTACGGAAGTTGAGGGTCAGGGCAGTGGCATCGGGGTGGAGGTCGATTAACTTGGCGAACAGGGCCTGTAGTGGTTTGGATGGGGTCATAGCAGCCCCCGCTCGGCAAACGAAACGATGTCGTGCTGTCCCACCACAAAGTGGTCGAGCACTCGCACGTCTACCATCTCAAGCAGATCCTTGAGACGAACAGTGACAGCCTTGTCGGCGTCCGAGGGGTCGACCATACCGGAGGGATGGTTGTGGGCCAGTATGACCGCTGCGGCGTTTCTGTTGAGGGCCGCCTTGACCACCTCACGGGGATGAACAGTGCCCGCATTGATGGTGCCAAAGAACAGCTCTTGGTAATCGAGCAGTCGGTGTTGATTGTCGAGCAGCATGACGGCGAACACTTCCCGCTCGTACTCCCCCATCTTGAGCCGAAGGAAATCTGCTGCCGCTTTGGGCTGAGTGAAGGCGTGGCCCAGATGCCGCTGTCGGCTCTCCAGAATGGCCAATGCCTGATTGATGATGTGATCACTCTGTCCGGGGTGATCGTCGTAGTGATGTGTCATAACAGTAACCTCGCGTCGTTTTGGTACACGAGTTACTTATGCCAGGGGGCCTGGTTGTTATTGAATCCGAACGGGACTGGTATAAGGGGTGCAGGGGCCCACATTCACCTATGAGCCCTCTTAAAACTTTTTAGACGGATTTCACGGTTTTCCCTTTCATGACGCGATATGTTTCCACTTATGGTCAAAAAGGAGGGATAAAAACCCACTTGAGACCATTTGTTAGCAATACAGTCTCGTTTTGTGTGAAGGAGAACACCAGTGGCAACTACTCATTTTATCCCCGCTCAACCCAGTGAGTACGGTTACATCATTGTCGAACCAAATGACAACGGAGAAACAACCCTTGAGCGTTATCCATTGCTCGGGTACGCCGTCAAGATTACAGAAGGCAAGCCAGAAGACTTCAAGATACAGACACAGCCAGTCTGCACAACAGGTGAGAGCTTCACCCCGAACTTCATCCAGCGCTATGACGGCACCTTCAGCCGAGCTGATGGCGAGTACCTCTGTCACTCCCTGTCAGAGATGATGAATCTTTTCGGTTTCGAAGCAGATGATCTGCATACTCTGCCCCCGGCAAATGCCAAAGAGCTATCAGGATACGTCTGGCGCCCACTGCGAAATCCGCAAAGCTAATATCTGCTGATTTTGGATCTGGCCCTTTTGCCCGCCACCAAAGGCAAAGGGGCCATTTCGGATG
>NZ_NEVB01000197.1:0-29711 GCF_002259925.1 Aeromonas sp. A35_P
AGCGGCCAACACATCACCTGTTTAATTATCTGCTCGGGCTGTTGTTGTTGTAACAACCAGCAGCTCTCTTCATGGGCACTGACAGGCAGCTCAAGCAGCCCCTCATTATGGAATTGCAGCAAAAGCCATCTCCTTCTCTGTGGAAATATAACCCTGTGAATTACGTCTGTTTTATTTGAAATAACCACGGACGCATGCACCTTCCCCCTAATTGGTGGGAAAGGCATTGCGATATATCGATGAACACGATACCGTGCAAATGATTACCATAATGATTTTCATTCTCAAATAAAAATAACACGAGGTTCAGGAGAGAAATCGTGGAAATGGGCACAGGCTCCTTCCAGGCGCAGTTGCATCGTCTGTATCAGGAACATCACGGATGGCTCTGCTCGCTGCTAAGACGCAGGTTGGGCAACAGCTGCGATGCCGCGGATCTGGCGCACGACATCTACCTTCAGCTGCTGCGCAAGGGACACATCCCCACGGCGACCGAGTGCCGTCGTCATCTGATGCAGATCGCCAAGGGCAAGGTGATCGATCTCTATCGCCGGCGTGCGCTGGAGGCACGCTACCTCGAACAGCAGAGCTACCAGCCCGACGCTCAGGCCCCCTCGGAAGAGCTGCGCGCCATGCAGCGCGAGGCGCTGGGAGCCGTCGCATCGGCCCTGCAACGCCAGTCCCCAAAAATCCGCCAGGCCCTGCTGCTCTCCCGCCTCGGCGGCCTCGGTTATCAGGACATCGCCAGCCAGCTGCAGGTGTCCGTCTCATCCGTCGAGAAGTATATCGCCCAGGGCGTGCAAAGCTGCCATCGCAGCCGGCCCGGCGGCGGCATCTGACCCGGATGGGGGAAATAAAAAGATTCATTTGAGGTTTTTTGTTCCCCGTACGGAAAACCACAGAGATCCGGTCGCTCGTTGCGGCCACCATCACTTCACCGTGGAGAAATAGCCATGAAGGCAGACGATGTGCAGTGCCCCGAGGCCAATGCTGGCGGGCCCATCAGCCGCGTGCTGGCCCCCATTCGCGGCCACCTGATCGCCGCCGCCCTGCTGGCGGCCATCGGCGCCATGCTGACCCTGGTCCCGCTGGCCGGGATCGCCCACCTGGCGGGCCTGATGCTGGCCGATGCCGCCGTGCCCGGCGACGCAATCACCGCAGTGCTCGGGATCAGCCTGACCTGCCTGTTTGGCGGCATGATCCTGCTCAGCGCCGGCGATCTGGTGGCCCACCTGGCCGACAACCGCATCACCGGCCAGCTGCGCCTGGCCCTGACCCGGCGGCTGGCCCGGGTGCCCCTCGGCTGGTTCACCGCCCGCGCCTCGGGGGAGGTCAAACAGGCGATGCAGGACGACATCGGCACCCTGCACAGCCTGACGGCCCACTTCTACACCACCCTGGGCCGCTGCAGCGGTGCCGTGCTCATCTCCCTGTTCTACCTCTTCGCCATGGACTGGCGGATGGCCCTCATCGCCCTCTCCCCCTTCCCGCTCTTCTTCCTATTCTCCGCCCGCGCCCACCGCGCCAGCGCCGCCAACATGCAGCAGTTCGGCGCCGGCATGGCCCGCATCAACAACGCCGTGGTGGAGTTCGTGAGCGGCATCCCGGTGGTCAAGGCCTTCGGCGTGCAGGGCCGGCTGCACACCAGCTACCGCAACGCCATCGATGACTTTGCCCGCGCCTTCACCGACTTCACCCGTCCGCTGGTCGCGGCCATGGCCAACGCCATCATGGCCCCCGCCTCGGTCTTGGGGGTGGTGCTGGCCGGCGCCGTGGTGATGGTGCGAGCGGGCGCCATGGCGCCGGCCGAGGTGCTGCCCTTTGTGCTGGTGGCGCCGGGGCTGTGCGCCCCCCTGATGCTGCTGAGCTACCTCAAGCACGATCTCGGCAGCGCCACCGCGGCCGCCGAACGGCTCCACGGCCTGCTCGCCACTCCGGTATTGACGGAGCCCGCCGCCGGCACCGGTTTGCAGCCGGTTGACAACACCCTGCGCCTCGAGCACGTGAGCTACCGCTACGACGACCAGACCCCGGTGCTCAGCGAGCTGACCGTCACCCTGACCCCGGGCACAGTCACCGCCATCGTCGGCGCCTCCGGGGCCGGCAAATCGACTCTGGCCAGGCTGCTGCTGCGCTTCTTCGACCCGAGCGAGGGGCGCATCACCCTGGGTGGGGTGGACCTGCGCGATCTCGAGAGCCGCGAGCTCTATCGCCACATCGGCTTCGTGCTGCAAGAGGTACGCCTGGTGCACGCCAGCCTGCACGACAACATCGCCCTCGGCCGCCCCGGCGCCAGCCGCCAGGAGGTCGAGGCCGCCGCGCGCCGCGCCAACATCCACGACCGCATCCTGGCCCTGCCGCGGGGATACGACGCCGTGGTCGGTGAGGACGCCAACCTCTCCGGCGGCGAGCTGCAACGGGTCAGCATCGCCCGCGCCCTGCTGCTCGACCCGCCGGTGCTGGTGCTCGACGAGGCCACCGCCGCCGCCGACGCCGACAACGAGGTGAAGCTGCAACAGGCGCTCTCCACCTTCGCCCGCGGCCGCACCCTGGTCGTCATCGCCCACCGGCTCGACACCGTGATGCACGCCGACCGGATCCTGGTGCTCGACAACGGCGTCCTGTGCGAACAGGGGCGCCACCACGAACTGCTGGCCCGCCGTGGCCGCTATGCCCGTCTATGGGAACAGGGGGGATACGACACTCCCACCCAGACCCATATCCCTCATCAGGAGGCCGTCCCCACATGCTGAACACCTTCCTGCGCCTGCTCGGCGACGACGCCGTCCTGCTGCGCCGCTACGGCCTGCTGGCCCTGCTCTACGGCCTGCTCTGCGGCCTGACCCTGGTCTGCCTCATCCCGGTGCTCACACACCTGCTGCGCGCCGAGACCGACGCCGCCACCGGCTGGCTGCTGGTGCAACTGATCGGCGTGCTGCTCTGCTGGAACCTGCGCCGCCGGGTGGAAAAGGCCGGCATCGCCGTGGGGATCGCGGTGCTGCGCACCGGCCGCCACGCCCTGGGCGAGCACGTGGGCAGCCTGCCGATCGGCTGGTTCACCCCGGCCAACACAGCCCGCCTCAACCACCTGGCCTCGCAAGGCATGATGGAGCTGGCCCAGCTGCCGGCCCACGTCTTCACCCCCCTGCTCGGCGGGGTGATCACCCCGCTGGTGGTGCTGGTGGCCCTGTTTGTCCTCGATGTGCAGCTCGGCCTCATCGCCCTGATCGCCCTGCCGCTGCTGGTGGCGGTCTTCCTGCTCACCACCCGCCTCAACCAGCACGCCGACCAGACCTTCCACCAGCATGCCGCCGGTACCAGCCAGCGCATGGTGGAGTTTGCCCAGGCCCAGTCGGTGCTGCGCGCCTTCAACGGCGAGCAGGGGGGCACCCGTTTCCTCGAGCAAGCCATCGCCCAGCAGCAAGCCTCCGGCAGGCAGCTGATCCGGCTCACCGCGCTGGCCTCCGGGCTCAACGTCTGGGCGGTGCCGACAGGGAGAGCCTGATCGCCGCCCTGGTGACCCTGGTGCTCATCAACCGCTTCATCGATCCCCTGCTCGACGTGGCTGGCTACAGCGACGTGCTGCGCGGCGCCCGTGCCCAGCTGGCGGCCCTGCAAACCATGTTCGACTACCCGGCCCAGCCGCAGCCGGCCACTCCTGCCACCCCGCTGGATGGCTCAGTGGAGCTGCGCGGGGTGCACTTTGGCTATGACCCGGCCCACCCGCAGGTGCTCAAGGGGATGGATCTGGCGGTGGCGCCCGGCAGCATGACGGCGCTGGTCGGCGCCTCGGGCTCGGGCAAGAGCACTGTGCTGCGGCTCATCGCCCGCCTCTTCGACGTAGGCGAGGGTGCCGTGCTGGTGGGAGGGGTGGATGTGCGCGCCATGAGCGGTGAGACCCTGGCCCGTCACATCAGCCAGATCTTCCAGGATGCCTATCTGTTCCAGGGCACCATTGCCGACAACATCCGCATCGGCAATCCCGAGGCCAGCGACGCCGAGCTGCTGCACGCCGCCCATCAGGCCGGGGTGAGCGAGATAGTCGAGCGCCTGCCGCTCGGGCTCGACACCCAGGTCGGCGAGGGTGGTACGCGCCTCTCGGGGGGCGAGCGCCAGCGGATCGCCATCGCCCGCGCCCTGCTCAAGGACGCCCCCATCCTGCTGGTGGATGAGGCCACCGCCGCGCTGGATGCGGAGAACCAGGCCGCCATCACAGAGACGCTGGCCCGGCTGCGGGGCAAACGCACCCTGATCGTCATCGCCCACCAGCTCTCGACCGTGGCCATGGCCGATCAGATAGTGGTGCTCGACGCTGGCATGGTGTGCGAGCAGGGCCCCCACGCCGTACTCAGTCGCCAGCCGGGGCGCTACGCCCACTTCCTGGCACAGCGCGCCAGCGCCAAGGGGTGGCGCCTGACCGGAGAGGACGCGTGAGGGCGCTCCTGCTGCCGGCGACCCTGCTGGTGCTGGCCGCGTGCTCCCTGCTGATCGGGGCACGCCCCCTCCCGCTGGCGGAGCTCTTCGCCGGGGATGGCCTGCTCACCCTCACCGCCAGTCGCCTGCCGCGGCTGGCGGCAGTGCTGTTGACCGGCGCCGGGCTGGCGGTGGCCGGCGTCATCCTGCAGCAGATAGTGCAGAACCGCTTTGTCGAGCCCGCCACCTCCGGCGGGCTCGACGCCGCCAAGCTCGGCATCCTGATCGCACTGACCCAGCTGCCCGCCGCCGGCACCACCGGCCGCATGCTGGTGGCGCTCGCCTTCTGCTTTGCCGCCAGCCTGCTGTTCATCGTCATCGTGCGCCGCATCCGCTTCAAGAATACCGTGCTGATCCCGGTGATCGGCCTCATGTATGGCAGCGTGCTGAGCGCCCTCGCCGAGTTCTACGCCTACCAGCACAACATACTGCAGAGCATCCAGGGCTGGATGCTGGGGGATTTTTCCAAGGTGGTCGAGGGCAACTACGAGATCATCTACCTCATCCTGCCCATCACCCTGCTGACCTATCTCTACGCCCACCGCTTCACCGTGCTCGGCATGGGGGAGGAGGCCGCCGCCAGCCTGGGGCTCGGGTACTCGGCCACCGCCACCCTCGGCCTGCTGCTGGTGGCGGTCACCGTGGCCGCCACCGTCATCACGGTCGGCGCCATCCCCTTCGTCGGGCTGGTGATCCCCAATCTGGTGGTGCTGCGCCACGGCCAGCACCTGAGAAAGACCCTTCCGCTGGTGGCCCTCTACGGTGCCCTGCTGCTGCTGGCGTGCGACCTGCTGAGCCGGCTGCTGATCCACCCCTTCGAGGTGCCCATCGGGCTCACCGCCGGCAGCCTCGGTGGCGTGCTGTTCCTGCTGCTGATCCTCTGGCAGCGCCGATGAGAGAGACTCTTATGCGTTACGGGATCTGGGGGCTGCTGGCCCTGCTCGCCGCGACCTTTGTGCTGTTCGGGTCGGATCTCGACACCGGCTACATCATCCCCCAGCGGCTGCTGCGCCTGGCCGCCATCACAGTCGCCGGCGTCTGCATCGCGGTCTCGGCCATCAGCTTCCAGACCCTGGCGGGCAACCGAATCCTGACCCCCGCCATCATGGGGTACGAGGCGGTCTATCTGCTGCTGCAAGCCCTGCTGGTGCTGCTGCTCGGCAGCCAGAGCCTGCTGCTGCTCGGGCGCGAGGAGAACGGCGTGCTGTCGCTGCTGCTGATGCTGGGGTACTCGGCCATCATCCACCGCTGGCTGTTTCGGCCCGGGCAGACCGATCTGTTCCAGCTGCTGCTGACGGGGCTGGTGCTGACCATGGTGTTTGGCACCCTGACCCAGTTTGTCCAGCTCAAGACCAGTCCTGGGGAGTTCGCCATCCTGCAGGGGTTCGGCTATGCCTCGTTCAACCGGGCCCAGCCGCTGGAGCTGTTGATGGGGGGCGGTCTGGTCGCCCTGGTCTGTCTCGTCATCGCCCGCAGCCAGGCCGAGCTCGACGTGCTGGCGCTCGGGCGCGAGCAGGCCAGCTCGCTCGGGGTGGATTACCGGCGGGCGGTACGCCTGCATCTGGCACTCATCGCCGTGCTGGTGGCCGTCTCCACCAGCCTGGTCGGCCCCACCGCCTTCATGGGGGTGTTCGTGGCCAACATCAGCTATGCCCTGGCGCGTACCTTCCGCCACCGGGTCACCCTGCCGCTCGGCTGCGCCATCGCCATCGCGCTCTTCATCCTGGCCCAGTTCCTGGTGGAGCAGATCTTCAACTACCGCACCACGGTCAGCATCCTCATCAACCTGGTGTGCGGCACCTACTTCCTCGCCCTGATGGTCAAAACCAGAGGCTCGCCATGATCTCCCTCGAACAGGTTCACCAGCGCTACGGCGATCGCGCCGTCCTGCGCGACATCACAGTCGACTTCCCGGCCGGTCGGGTCACCTCGCTGATCGGCCCCAACGGCGCCGGCAAGAGCACCCTGCTGATGGCCATGGCCCGCCTGCTGCCCATCAGCCAGGGGCGAATACGCCTGGGGGGCACCGATCTGCACCGCTTCACCGCCCGTGACTACGCCAAGCGGGTCGCCACCCTGCGCCAGTCGCCGGACGTGGGGCTGCGACTGACGGTCGACGAGCTGGTCGCCTTCGGCCGCTTCCCCTACAGCCAGGGCAACCTGACCCGGGAAGACCGCATCGCGGTCGACGAGGCCATCGACTTTCTCTCCCTCGCCCCCTTGCGCCGGGCCTACCTCGACGAGCTGAGCGGCGGGCAGCGGCAGCTGGCCTACCTCGCCATGACCGTCGCCCAGCAGACCGACTGCCTGCTGCTCGACGAACCCCTCAACAACCTCGACATGAAGCACGCGGTGCAGCTGATGCAGGCGATCCGCCGCCTCAGCGACGAGCAGGGGCGCACCCTGATCCTGGTGGTGCACGACATCAACTTCGCCGCCAACTATTCCGACCACATCGTCGCCATGAAGGGGGGCGCGCTGGCGGGCAGCGGTCCGGTCGCCGCGATGGTCACCCCGGCCAACCTGGAGGCGCTCTACGACCTGCGCTTCGACATACTGCCGAGCCAGCGCGGCCTGCTGTGCAACTACTTCAACCCAACCCCGTCTGGAGAATTGTTATGAGGATCAATACGCTCACCGCCGTGCTGCTGGCCGCCATCGCAGGGCTCACCGGCTGCGACGCCCCCAGGGAACAGGCCGCCACCGGGGCCGACGGCACCGTGGTCACCGTGACCCACCAGCTCGGCACCACCCTGGTCGTCACCCCGCCCAAGCGGGTGGTGGCCTTCGACATGAGCGAACTCGATACCCTGGATCAGCTGCAGGCCCCGGTGGCCGGCATCGCCAAGGATTACGTGGCGCACTTCCTGCAACGTTACCGGGACGACCCGGCCGTGATGGACGTGGGCACCACCATCCAGCCCAACCTGGAGCGGCTGCACAAGCTCAAGCCGGATCTCATCCTCATCTCCCCCCTGCAGGCCCAAAGCTACGAGGCGCTGAGCCAGATAGCCCCGACCCTGCACTACGACATCGACATGACCAACCGCGACGGCCACATCCTGGAGGCCGCCAAGGCCCACCTGCTCACCCTCGGCACCCTGCTCGGCCAGGAGGCGCTGGCCAAAGAGAAGGTGCAGCAGATGGACGCCAAGATCGCCGAGGTGCAGGCGCTGACGCGGGATCGTCCGGAAAGAGCGCTGATCGTGCTGCACAACAACGGCGCCTTCACCGCCTTTGGCACCCAATCCCGCTACGGCTTCCTGTTCGACACCCTGGGGGTCAAGCCGGCCGGATTGGAGCTGGACACCGGCATGCACGGCCAACCCATCTCCAACGAGTTCATCCAGCAGGCCGACCCGGACATCTTGTTCGTCATCGACCGCACCGCCGTGATGGAGCGACGCGCGGCTATCGACGCCGGCACCCTGGACAACCCGCTGCTGCGCCAGACCAAGGCGTGGCGCAACGGCAAGGTGCGCTTCGTCGACCCCGAAACCTGGTACCTCTGCACCGCCAGCTTCACCTGCCTGAACCGCATCGCCGACGAGGTGATGGCCGTCTATCGCAGCTGATCCCCCGTGCCCGGCCAACGCCGGGCATTAATACGCAAATGAGAGTTATTTTTATTTGAGGGTTTGAGAGTGTCATCCGGAAAGCATAAGGAGACAAAAACGCACTCCTCACCCTGAAAGGAATCCTGCATGCAGACATTGCACTCATCCTCCCTTGCCGTGCCGCGCCACGGACTCTCCCGCCTGACGCTGGCCATCCTGGCCGGCCTGCAACTGGGCAGCGCCTGGGCCGCCCCGGCTCCCCGTGAAGAAGCCGCCCCCCGTCCCGACGAGGTCGTGGTGGTGGAGGGTCGCAAGGCCTATGCCGGCGGCCAGGTCGCCGCCGACAACCGGGTCGGCCTGCTCGGCAACAAGCCCTTCCTGGAGACGCCGTTCAATACAATCAGCTACACAGAGGAGTACATCGAGGATCGCCAGGCCCAGGACATAGGCGCCGTGGCCGGTGCCACCAACCCCTCGGTCTATGTGCCGAGCAAGCGCAGCCTGTTCGAGACCTTCTACATCCGCGGCTTCAACACCAACGCCAACGACATCACCTTCAACGGCCTCATCGGCATGGCGCCGAACATGCGCAGCTCCACCGAGATGGCCGCGCGGGTCGACGTGCTCAAGGGGCCCTCGGTACTGCTCAACGGCATGCCGCCGGATGGCAGCGTGGGCGGCAACATCAACATAGTACCCAAGCGCGCCGGCAAGACCCCCCTGGCCAAGGTCACCGCCAGCTATGAATCGGACGGTCTCGGCGGCGTGCACCTGGACCTGGGTCGCCGTTTCGGCGACGAGCAGCAGTGGGGGGTACGCTTCAACGGTGTCTATCGGGACGGGGACACCGCGGTCAACGACCAGCAGCACAAGATGGAGCTCACCTCGGTCGGGCTGGACTGGCGTGGCGAACGGGCCCGCGCCTCGGCCGATCTCTACCGGCAGCACGAGCGGGTGGACGGGGTGAACTACTTCGGCATCTTCTCGGTCGCCAGCCAGGTGACCCAGCTGCCTGAGCCCAAGCGTGGTGACTACTCCCTGGCGCCAGCCTGGGCCTACACCATCAACGACACCAAGGCCGCCGTGCTGCGTGCCGAGTATGATCTGACCGACAACCTCACCGCCTTCATCGCCTGGGGCCAGCGTGACGGCGGCTACAGCGCCCTCATCACCCGCAACACCCTGCTCAACGACGCCGGCGACATCAATGCCATGGCGGCCCGCTCCGAGCGGGACGGCACCCAGCGCTCCGGCGAGGCGGGCCTGCGCGGCACCTTCGGCACAGGACCGGTCGATCACGCCTGGTCGCTGGCCGCCACCCGCTACACCTCGGAGCAGACCTTCCGGGACAAGATATTCTTCAACCACGCCATGACCAACTACGACCGGCTGGACTTCGGGCCCGCGCCGGATCTCGCCGGGTACGGTGCCGTCACCTCGCGCAGCGAGGCGACCCTGGCGAGCGTGGCGCTGGTCGATACCCTCTCCTTCCTCGATGGCGACCTGCAGTGGACTCTGGGGGCCCGCCGCCAGACGGTCGAGAGCAGCAACTTCAACGGCAGCGGCGACCAGACTGCCCGCTACGAGGAGAGCCGGGTCTCGCCCGCCACCACCCTGCTGGTCAAGCTGCGCGACGATTTCGCCGTCTACACCAACTACATCGAGGGGTTGAGCCAGGGGGGCGCGGCGCCGAACACCGCCAGCAATGCCGGCGAGATCATGAAGCCCTATCAGACCAAGCAGTATGAGGTCGGTGCCAAGCTGGATCTGGGCCACTTCGCCCATACCCTGAGCCTGTTCCAGATCGCCAAGCCGAGCGCCTACACAGACCCCAGCTCCAACGTCTACGGGGTCTACGGAGAACAGCGCAACCGCGGCATCGAGTGGGATCTGTTCGGTGAGCTCACCCCCGAGTTGCGCCTGCTGGGCGGGGCCTCCTACACCCAGGCTGAGCTGACCAAGGCGCTCAACGAGAGCAACGTCGGCCACCAGGCCACCGGGGTGCCCAAGTGGATGGCCAAGCTCGGCGCCGAGTACGATCTGGCCGCCGTGCCGGGGCTGACCCTGACCGGCAACACCCAGTTCATCGGCGAGCGGTTCGTCACCGATGACAACCGCCTCTCGCTGCCCTCCTACACCACCTTCGACCTGGGGGCCCGCTACACCATGCGGATCGCCGACCACGCCCTGACCGTGCGGGCCGCGGTGCAGAACCTCACCGGCCGCGACTACTGGATCGGCTCCTAGTCCGGCGGCGACGGCAGCGGCCTCTCCGGCGGCCTGGGGGCGCCACGCACCTTCCAGCTCTCCACCTCGCTCACCTTCTAAGCAGCAGAAAAGCCATTGTCAAAATGGCTTTTCTTTTATGTGTCTCGGATGCCGGCCCGGTCGGCTTGCGCCAGATCGGATTTTCACGCCGCACCGACAGCATCTGACTCACTTGTGCGGTATGCTGTCACGCTCACGATCAACCATGACCTCTGTTGAGGCCTGCCTTATGAAATACCTAGTAGTTCAAACCAAACAGATAGGGGATGTGCTGATCTCCACCGCGCTGTGCAACAACCTCAAGCAGAATGACCCAAGCGGCGAGGTTCACTATCTGGTCATGGATTATTGCGCGGGTATGGCGCAGGGCAATCCCAATATCGATCGGCTCATCATCATCGAGAAGGCCAGGCGCAACGAGTGGCGCTACATGAAGGATCTGCTGCTGGCCATTCGCCGCGAACGCTACGATGTGGTGGTCAACAGCCAGGGCCAGATGATCGGCCTGCTCAGCTGCCTCTTCTCCGGTGCCCGCCTGCGCATCGGGTTTGACTCCTTCCCCTGGCGGCTCGGCCACAACCGCATCGTCCGTTTTCGCAAGGACACCGAGTTTCAGGGCAACAGCACCCTGGTCGACGACCGCTTCTCGCTGCTCAAGCCGCTCAAGCTGGCCCGCGAGGATCGCAACTACTACCTCTGGCTGAGTGAAGAAGAGAAACAACAAGGAAGGGATGCCCTGCTGGCCGCCGGCGTCGACCTGAACCGCCCGCTGATCGCCATGGGCGTCAACTCGCTAGGACACTACAAGCGCTGGCCCATCGACTGCTTCGCCAAGGTCGCCCAGTGGTTGATCGAGCATCACAATGCCCAGATCCTGATCTACTGCGGACCGGGGGAAGAGGAGTACAACCGCGGCCTGAAACCACTGCTGCCCGCCGCCCTGCAAGCCAGCGTCTTCGATCACATCAAGACCCGTTCGGTACGGGAATTGGTGGGGCTGTTCGCCCACTGCCGGCTGTTTGTCGGCAATGATACCGGCCCCCGCCACATGGCGCAGGCCATCGACCTGCCCCTGCTGACCATAGTGGCCCCCGGTGGCGACAAGATCATCGCCAACCCGGTCAACCACCCCCGCTATCAGGCCATCGATGTGTTCGATGCCAAGGGGCCCGGCTTCCAGCTGCCGCAAAACGCGGAGAAGGACTTCATCGACGAAGCCCTGCTGCGCGCCATCACTCCCGAGCTGGTGATTGAACGGCTGACAGCGCTGCCTGGTTGGCAAGCAGCCACACCCTGAAAGTACGCTCGAATTCGGCCAGATCGAGGGAGTTGATATCCTGCTCCCGGGTATTGGTCGAGAACAGTACTGTGGCTGACGGGGAGTTGGGGTGCCACTCAAGGAAGTTCTCGTTGCCGCCACCTATGTCCGGGTTGTAGAGGCCAAGAATGGGCTTGTGCAACCCGGCGGCGATGTGCACCGTCGCCGTGTCCACCGAGATCAGCCCCTGACACTGGCGCAGCTGGGCAAACAGCCCGGCCAGCGAGGGTGCATCCGGTGACAGCAGCAGACGCTCCGGTCGGCTCAGGCCGGCCCGGATCCCGGCCACCTCCTCTTCCATGCCCGGCGGATAGAGCAGGCAGATGGCGCAAGAACCAGCCGCCAGCATCTGCTCAATCATCTGGCTGATAAGCTCGGGCCGCAGACGGCGGGAGCTGCCACTGCCATAAGGGTTGAAACAGAGGACCGGCGCGGCCGGCCACCAGCTGGCCAGCGCATCGGGTGGGCTCATGGTCGGGACTATGTACTGCTGGTCCGGATTGTTCACGCCGAGCCGCTGTAGCAGCAGGGCAAACTTGTCGGAGAAGTGCATGCCGCTGGAGGCCTTGCCCAGCTTGAGGTTGACCGCCAGCAGGGCGTCGTCCATGCCGGCGACCCAATCCGCCCTCACCTGACTGATGAAGAAGATGTCCTTCATTTTCAGCATCTTGCCAAAATGCACCAGGCACTCCACCTCCCCCAGCGAATGGGCCAGCCGTTTGAGCTGGCCATAGCCCGGCCGCTTGGGCACCTCTATCACCTTGTCCATGCCGAAATGATCGCGAAACAGGGGCGCCATGGCCGCAGTCGTGACGATCCACACCTCCCGCTCCGGGCTGGCGCGCTTGATCTCGCGGGCCACCCAGGACGAGACGATGGCATCGCCCAGTTTGGCATCCCAGCGCAGCAACACTATCTTCCCCTTGCGCTCGTGCAGCGGAGCCGGCCGCTTGCGATCGAACAGCAGCTGCCCCAGCTTGCGGCGAAGAATGTCACGCTGGAGTTGCAGATCGTTGATTAATGACATGAATCCACCAGAAGGGCCGTTGAATTGGGAGAACGATGATACCAGCCTGACGCGGCTAGAGCGCCATCAGGGCATCGACCTGACGACTGATCTCGGCCGGCGACAGTGCCGCCAGCTGGTCCGTGGTCGAGCGCAGGATGATATTGCGACCCGCCAGCGGGATAAAGGCATCGCGCCAGCGCTCGTTGTTCATCAACACCAGGGTGGGCACCCCGAAGGAAGAGGATATATGGATGATGGAGGTGTCGGTGGAGATGACCCCTCGCGCATCCTTGATGATCTTGGCGGCATCGAGAATGGTGTCGGGAAACAGCGCTCGCATGTCCTGCCGCGAACAGGCCACGGGCTGCCTAGAGAAGATCAGGTAGGAGATCCCCTCATAGGCAGGCAACTGTGCCAGGATGCCGTCGATCTGCGCTTCCGTCATCGAGTTGCCGACCTGGCTGCCCGTCAGATTGACCAGCAGATAACGGCCATACGCACGGGTATCCAGCTGCTCATTGCAGGGAGACGGCATGGTGACCGGCACCCCGGTCTGCTCGCCGGTCGCGCTGAGCATGCGATAGACGAAGTGATCCCGGCTGGGACGTGACGACACTATGGTGGCCTTCTTGTTAAACAGCGGCAGCAACTTCTGCTGCCCTTCGCTCTTGAAGCGCAGGGGCAACGACTGCAAACGCCCGTTGGCCAGCAACAGCAACTTGGCCATGGCAATATCGTCGGGTTCGTCAAACAGATTGATCACCAGATCATATCGCCGCTGCCTGAGTTCACGCAGCTTGCGCCACATGCTCGCCGGCAACAGGGTGTCGTTGAGGGTGATCACGTGGCATTCGTCGATCCCGACGACCGACGCCGCCAGCTGCTGGTTGCGCCGGCTGCACACCAGCTCGAGCCGCGCGGCGGGGTAGATCTCCCTGAGCCGTGCAATGGCGGGCAGGGTAAGAATGAAGTCGCCAATGGCGTCATAACCGACCACCAGCACCCTCTCCACCTGCGTTCCGGCAGGGCATGGGGCGGCGTCAGGCTCTCTGCCAATCAGCCATCTGGCAATGGAATGAGTAAGCAACTTTTTGAGGTTCATGGGTTATCCAGCTTGTATGGCCCGCAGCGTCGGCAAGGCTGGCGGGGCTGCCGATCACCAGCCGCCGTCGGTACGCCCTGCGCTATTTCAGATAGTGACCGTAGGCTCTGTCATCTATGGTGGTGGTGAACAGATCCACATCCAGACAGCAGGGTTCCACCCCGGACGCGATCAGGCCGTTGAGCTGCAAGCGGCCGGTCAGATAGTCAGCAGGCATCCGCAGAGGGTAGGCGCACTGCAACAGCTTCCTGGCCCCGGTCAGGCTCAGTACATACCCTGCGGTAGAGAGCACAGCACGCTTGGAGGATCGGCTGGGGGTCAGGTATCTGGCGAGCCGATAACCACCTGGCAGGGATGACAGGAACGGCCAACGCTTGGCTTTGCCATGGTGCAGGAAGACGATTTCCGATTTGCAGGAGTGTACTATGGCCTCGATGATAGTCTTGCCGTGCATGTGCAGATAGATGTCATCCTCCAGCACCACGCAGCGTTCAATGCCTTCGGCGACGATGCGCTCATAAAGCCGGATATGACTCATGGCACAACCTATCTCGCCAAAGCTCAGCGCATGGCCGCACACCTCCTTGGCCAGCTCAAAATCCACCTTGGCCAGTTCTGCACGGCTCAACGCCTTCCCGTCGGTTGCATCTACAAATTCGAAATCTATGCCCAAATGCGCCATCTGCTGTGCAACCATGGTTCGGCGCTCAACGCTGCGAACCAGACTGATGACAAAAACCGGTATCATGACGTCCTAGCATCCTTCTTCAGTTCATGGGCAAACCAGATGAAAACCAGGCTGAGCACGTACAGATAGAGCACCCCTTGATGCTCAAACGGCACGTCACTCAATGCATTAACTGAAAACGCCAGCGGCACCAGCACCCCGGCAGAGATCTTGCTGATGTTGGTCGCGGCAAGATAGAGAGGCCATCCCAGAAATACCAGCAGTACGACAAAGCCGATGCTGCCACGGATCACCAGGTTCTGCATGTACTGGTTATGTGAGTGAGCCAGCGCCGGATGAAAGATCAGCTCAGAAATCTGATGACTGTTGACCTGCGCCTGTTTCAGCGCATCAAAACCATCGGTACCCACTCCGACGACTGGCGAATCCAGAAAGCCCAGCCAGGCGCTCTGCCAAGCAATCACCCGCAGGCCCCAAGAGGAATCAAAAGAGCCGTTTTCTGCCAATTTGATATCCGACACAGCTGCAGCAACCCGAACCTGTACCAGCTGGTTGGTCTGATAGATGGCACCGGTCGTGGCCATGCAGAGCACGGCGACGGCAATGTATTTCCAGGGTTTGAAGTAGGCCTTGTAGCAGATGACATAGGCGAGAATGACCCCGAAGGCAAGCCAGACTCCCCGGCTTTGGGAGAGATAAAGCGCAAACAGGGCTGCCATCAGACCAACCAGGCTCCCCCCTCTCAACCATCCAGGCAACTCTCTTTGCTGGAAGACAAACCAGTTGAGGATGGCCAGCGTCAGCGCTGCCTGAGAGAAGAGAATGGCATTGGTGAACCCTTCCACCCTGGCGATGCCATGATGATACTGCCAGAAGCTGAGGATCCCGAGTCCGGCGCCGCCCAGTACAATGGCCAGATACCCCAGCATCAGCAGCACGGGTTTGCGCGGCATCATCAGCACGAAGACAGCGACATAAAACAGCCCCCGCATCACCCCGTACTGATCGCCGTGGATCAACCGGTTCACGAAGATCATGACGGCGTACACTAGCAGGCCCCAGAGAATCCGGCGATCCCTGAGCCCCACATCCCGCTGCTTGCCGACAAAGTAGTTCAACAGGCCGAAGATCCCGGTCACGGCCAACAGATTGGACTGCATGCTCTGGCCGTCTGGTACCAGAAACAGGCCGCAAAAGACAAATATGATGGTCAACCCAAACAGGGCTGTGGTTACTTTATCGAGCAAAACGAGGCTTCTACTGAGCATCAATCACGACTTCCTGAAGACATAGTTACCCCGGATCTTGCGCCACAGGCCAAACACATCGGTACGGGGGAAGATGGCAATGCGGCGGATCCGGAAGGGGTCCTGGTGCATGGCTCTGGGCCCGCTGTTGGTGGCAACGGCAAAACGGTAGCCCGCCGCCATCGCCTGCGCCTTGGCGCTCTCATCCATATCCCCATAAGGGTAGGCGAAGGACAACAGAGGGTGGCCGAGCAGGGACTCGAGTTGCCGCTTGTTCTCTTGTATTTCATGAGCTTGCTGTTCGGGTGCCAGCTTGCTCAGTCTGGGGTGGGTCAGGGTATGGCCGCCGATCTCCACATGGCCGGAGGCCACCAGCGCCTTGAGCTGCTCGCCATTCATCAGGTCCACCCGGGTGTCCGGGTTGTTCACCTGCTCCACGTCCCAGCGGTTATAGCCCTCCCCCGTGACCACGTATACCACAGCTTTATAACCATATTTTTCCAGCAGCGGCAGCATGCGGGTCAGGTTGTCCTGATAGCCGTCGTCGGCCGTGATCATCAGGTATCTCTTTCCGTATTGCAGACGATGGATGAACCCCTTGTCCGCCAGGTCGCGAAAGGTCAGGGTCTCATAACCCAGCCACTTCATCATTCGCAGGTGCTTTTCGAACATGGCGATCGGCATCCAGGTACCGTGCACCCCCTTCTCGCTCTCGTGCTCGATGAAGCGGTGGTACATGATGATCGGCATCTCGCGGCGCAGAGTCTCGACCACCGCATCCTGATAGATGGCTTCGAGACTGGATACTACCCCCGCCAAGCCATACTCGGCCTGAATGCGCTGACGGATAACGTCGGAGACGCTGTCGCTGGCCAGGGCCGGGGCAATTTGCGTCTTCAGTGCGGCAAAATCGATAGCCAGATCCTGGGGGCCGATATCGCCGAAGTTGCTGGCCAGCGCCTCATCCAGATTGTGCTCGGTCACCAGGCCAATGGCCTTGGCCTCGCCGATGGCAAACGCCGGACGACCGCACAGCAGGGCCTCCATCGCTACCCGACCGGCACCGATCACCAGATCGCATTGCGCCATCAGGGCAGGGACATCTTCCACGTAACCGACGAAATCGATCCGGCCACGAAAACGCGCGAAGCGCTCGGGCAGCTGGCTGCCGCTCACAACCTTCACCTGGCAGGCATCCAGATCCAGCACCTCATCCAGCAACCGGTAGCAGAGCTCCCCCTTGGGGCCGCTCAGCCGCCCGACGATGGCGATCACCGGCTTGGCGTTGTCCGGAGCCGGCACGGGCTGGAACTTGTCGGTTTCGATGCCGTTGCGCAGCACCTGCACGATGGCCGGATCCACCCCCAGATTGTCGATGATCTGGCTGGCGATATCTTCGCACACCGCCACAGCCCGAAAACCTAGGGCATGAAAGGCCTTGCGCGAGGCATGCACCGGCTGGCGCCCGTGCACCGTGGTGATCATGGGGGTGCCGGTCAGCTTGCAGGCCACATAGCTGCTCCAGCCGGAGGCGCGCGAGTGGGCATGCACCAGCTGGATATGATGCTTCTTGATCAGGTAGACGAGGTAAAACACGTGCCAGAAACGGCGCAGTATGCTGCGCTTGTTGAATCGCAGCTTGAATACCTGGCCCAGCGTGGGCTTGGTCAGGGTGTCCGATACGTAGAAAACCTGGTGGCCACGCCGGGTCAGTTCGTTGCCGACCGTGGTGGCATAGACCTCAGCGCCCGTCACTTCGAGCTGGGAGAGTGCCATCAATATGTTCATTGCGTGGTTACCCGGTAGAGACTGAGAAAAACCGTGACAAACAACAGAGCCGGAAGCAGGCATGGCCTGCTTCCGGCTTGTCTGTATATGGCGATGTAAATCTCACCCGTTAGCGGTTGAGCCACGCCATATAGTCCGCGACCCCTTCGGCCACGGTCTTGAACTCGGCGTCATAGCCGACACCGCGCAGCTTGGTCATGTCCGCCTGGGTAAAGCTCTGATAGCGGCCCTTGAGGTGATCCGGGAAGGGAATGTACTCGACGGAACCCTGCTGGTGATGCTTGATCACCGCCTCGGCCACGTTCTGGAACGGCTCGGCACGGCCGGTACCGCAGTTGAAGATGCCGGAGTGCTGCGGATTCTGCCAGAACCAGAGGTTCACCTTGCAGACGTCATCCACATAGATGAAGTCGCGCATCTGACCGCCGTTGGGGAAGCCATCGCAGCCTTCGAACAGCTTGGGATTCTCGCCCTTCTTCACCTGGGTGTTGAGGTGGAAGGCAACCGAGGCCATGGAGCCCTTGTGCTGCTCGCGCGGGCCATAGACGTTGAAGTACTTGAGACCGACTACCTGAGAGTTGATCTCCGGCATCCAGCGACGCACGTACTGGTCGAACAGCTGCTTGGAGTAGCCGTAGACGTTGAGCGGCTGCTCGAACTTGGGATCTTCGATGAAGTTGTCGTTGCGCCCGCCGTAGGTCGCGGCGGAAGAGGCATAGATGAACGGAATTTCCCGCTCGATGCAGTAGTGGAACAGATCCTTGGAGTACTCGTAGTTGACCTCCATGATGAACTTGCCGTTCCACTCGGTGGTGGCGGAGCAGGCACCTTCGTGGAAGATCACTTCGATGCCGTCCCACTCTTCAAACTCGTCACCGGAGACGATCCGCGCCTGGAACTCATCCTTATCCATGTAATCGGCAATGGTCAGATCGACCAGATTGACGAACTTGGTGCCGTCGGTCAGATCATCGATGACCACGATGTCGGTCCGTCCTTGAGCGTTCAGCTGCTTGACCAGATTGCTGCCGATAAAGCCAGCACCGCCAGTTACTACGATCATGGAGTTTGCCTCGCGTACGTTGATGGTCACATGTGACTGCCTGTTAAAGCTGTGTATAGTGAGCCAATTTAAAATTGCCGAAAAGTTTATCACGGGCCGCAGGGGGATTCGACCTTGACGAGATCGCCCCCGGGACCCGGCAGAGGGAGCAGCGATGAAAACCAGAGACAGGATCATTCACAGCGCCACCGAGCTGTTCAACGACCAGGGTGAGCGCAACATCACCACCAACCACATTGCCGCCCACCTGGGCATCAGCCCGGGCAACCTCTATTACCACTTTCGCAATAAAGAAGACATCATCCACTCCATCTTCGACCAATATGCCCGTCACCTGAGCGAAAGCTTCACGCCGGCCCGCAGCGACGAGATCAAGCTGGAAAACCTGATGGGCTATCTGGATGCCATCTTCTATCTGATGTGGCAGTTCCGCTTTTTCTACGCCAATCTGCCGGACATTCTCAGTCGCGACGAGCCGCTGCAGCAGAAGTACCTCAAGGCCCAGGAGCAGATGCGCGCCTCCGTGGTGGCCCTGCTCAAAAGCCTGCGCGAAGGCGGCATCATAGACGTCAACGACGAAGATCTGCCGGATCTGGGCCAAACCATCAAGATGGTGGTGACCTGCTGGATCCCGTTCCAGATCGCCCAGGCTCCCAGCACCCGCATTACCAAACCGCTGCTCTATCAAGGCGTCTTGCGGGTACTGTTCCTGCTGCGCCCCTATGTGCAACCGCAGGTGGCCGACCATATCCGCCAGCTGGAGCAGCATTACCGTCAACTGGCCCAACCAGCCGGGTGAGATCTGTTTCACATTTGTTGAACATCAGCACAATAATTTGAATTCGCCGCAACAGATTGCAGTAAAATGTCGTCCTCTGTTGATACGCAGCTGAAATAGCCAATGAGGATCGAGGATGTCTAACGGATTCTATCGTCACCTGACCGAACAGCTTGAGCAGGTACAGGCTGAAGGATTGTACAAGCAGGAACGCGTCATCACCTCGGCCCAGCAGGCCCGGATTGCGGTGGGCGGCGAGCAGGTGCTGAACTTCTGTGCCAACAACTATCTGGGGCTGGCCAACCACCCCGATCTGATCGAAGCGGCCCACCAGGGGCTGGACAGCCACGGCTTCGGCATGGCCTCGGTCCGTTTCATCTGCGGCACCCAGGATCAGCACAAGACGCTAGAGAAGAAGCTGTCAGCCTTCCTCGGTACCGAAGACACCATCCTCTACTCTTCCTGCTTCGATGCCAACGGCGGTCTGTTCGAGACCCTGTTTGGCGCCGAAGACGCCATCATCTCCGATGCCCTCAACCACGCCTCCATCATCGACGGGGTGCGGTTGTGCAAGGCCAAGCGCTATCGCTACGCCAACAACGACATGGCCGAGCTGGAAGCCCAGCTCAAGCAGGCTGACGCCGACGGCGCCCGCTTCAAGCTGATCGCCACCGACGGCGTCTTCTCCATGGATGGCGTCATCGCCGACCTCAAATCCATCTGCGATCTGGCCGACAAGTACGATGCGCTGGTGATGGTGGATGATTCCCACGCCGTTGGCTTCATCGGCGAGAACGGCCGCGGCACCCACGAATATTGCGGCGTGATGGAGCGGGTCGACATCATTACCGGTACCCTGGGCAAGGCGCTCGGCGGCGCCTCCGGCGGTTACACCTCCGGCAAGAAAGAGGTGATCGACTGGTTGCGTCAGCGCTCCCGCCCCTATCTCTTCTCCAACTCGCTGGCCCCCTCCATCGTCGCCGCCACCATCAAGGTGATCGACATGCTGGCCGATGGCCACGACCTGCGTGCCCGCCTGAAGGAGAACAGCCAGTACTTCCGCGAGCGGATGAGCGCCGCCGGCTTTACCCTGGCCGGCGCCGATCACGCCATCATCCCGGTGATGCTGGGAGACGCCAAGCTGGCAGCCGAGATGGCGAGCCGCATGCTGGCCGCCGGCATCTATGTGGTGGGCTTCTCCTTCCCGGTCGTGCCCAAGGGCCAGGCCCGCATCCGCACCCAGATGTCCGCCGCCCATACCCGCGAACAGCTGGACCAGGCCATCGATGCCTTCATTCGCATCGGCCGTGAACTCGGCATCATCTGATTTGAATCAAGGGGCCCAGCGCCCCTTTTTTCTGCGTTCATCGTGAAGGAACAACCATGAAAGCACTCTCCAAACTGCACAAAGAAGTCGGCATCTGGATGACGGACGTACCGGCCCCCGAACTCGGCCACAACGACCTGCTCATCAAGATCCGCAAGACCGCCATCTGTGGCACCGATATCCACATCTACAACTGGGACGAGTGGTCGCAGAAGACCATCCCGGTGCCCATGGTGGTCGGCCACGAATACGTCGGTGAAGTCGTTGCCGTGGGCCAGGAAGTGCGCGGCTTCGCGGTCGGTGACCGGGTCTCCGGCGAAGGCCACATCACCTGTGGCCACTGCCGCAACTGCCGTGCCGGCCGCACCCACCTGTGCCGCAACACCATAGGTGTCGGAGTCAACCGCCCCGGCGCCTTTGCCGAGTACCTGGTGATCCCGGCCTTCAACGCCTTCAAGCTGCCGGACAACATCCCGGATGAGCTGGCCGCCATCTTCGATCCGTTCGGCAACGCGGTGCACACCGCCCTCTCCTTCGACCTGGTGGGGGAAGACGTGCTGATCACCGGCGCCGGCCCCATCGGCATCATGGCGGCAGCCGTCTGCCGCCACGTGGGCGCCCGTCACGTGGTGATCACCGACGTCAACGAGTACCGGCTCGAGCTGGCCCGCAAGATGGGCGCCACCCGCGCCGTCAACGTAGCCAAGGAGCAGCTCTCCGACGTGATGAGCGAGCTTGGCATGACCGAGGGGTTCGACGTGGGGCTGGAGATGTCTGGCGTCCCCTCAGCCTTCCAGGACATGATCGACAAGATGAACCACGGCGGCAAAATCGCCATGCTCGGCATTCCCCCCGCCACCATGGCCATCGACTGGGGCAAGGTGATCTTCAAGGGACTGTTCATCAAGGGGATTTACGGCCGCGAGATGTTCGAGACCTGGTACAAGATGGCGAGCCTCATCCAGTCCGGGCTCGATCTCTCCCCCATCATTACCCATCGCTTCCACATCGACGACTTCCAGCAGGGCTTCGATGCGATGCGCTCCGGCCAGTCCGGCAAGGTGATCCTCAGCTGGGACAAATAAGCCTTTCAGCACGTCAATCAGATGAAACCCGGTGAAAACCGGGTTTCTTTTTTGCAGGCCGGCCTCGCCAGTTTGTGATCCGACGAAGAAACTTTGCACGCAGAGTGCTTAACACTTCACACACAAGCGTTTAAATGGCTGTAACTATTCGGTTATAATCCAGTCGTTTTCTAGGGATAATAAAAGCCTGCTGGGAGTACATGAGCGTGTTGAAAAAACTGAGCTATTTGCTGGCGGTCGGGATGACGGCCGCCAGTTTGTCCGGTGCCGTGCTGGCTGCCGATGATATGTCGCCGGAGGCCATTGCCGAGCGCATCAAGCCCGTCGGTCAGGTCTACACCGCCAAGGATCTGGAAGGGATTGCGACCGCAGGCGCAGCCCCTGCGGCGGCCGCGTCATCCGGCCCGCGCGACGGTGAAGCCGTGTTCAAGGGTGCCTGCTTCGCCTGTCACGATGCCGGTATCGCCGGCGCGCCCAAGCGCGGCGACAAGGCCGCCTGGGAACCTCGTATCGCCCAAGGCATTGAAACGCTTAAGAAACATGCCATTGCCGGCTTCGCAGGCAAGACCGGCGTCATGCCCCCCAGAGGAACTTGCGCCACCTGTAGCGATGAAGAGATCGAAAACGCCATTCACTACATGATCGACAAGCTCTAAGTTATTGAAAGGGCCGCATATGCGGCCCTTTCAATCTGATGACTTCCGACTACTCTTTGAAGGGTAGATAAATCGGGAGTCACTCATGTCAGCGCAACCCACAGCACCACATTACTCGACTCCCTTGCTGGCGTTGGTTTCCGCTATTATGGATTTCCCCGCCCCCTCAGTCGCCACTGCCAAAGATTACGACACCCTGATCCAGCAGCTAAACCAGCTCTGTCCGTTGCAACATTTCGGCATGCTCGGCCTGTCAGAAGCAGGACTGCACTGGGTATGCGAATACCAGGTGCCCGACAGCTTCAAGCAGCAGCTGGGATTGGAAGAGTCACGCATCACGGATCAGCTGACCCAACTGGATGAAACCGAGGGTTGGTGTACCTTGCCGGTCGAACACGGTCAGATCCAGTGGTTGCTTGCCTGCTGCCAGCCCAAGGAGCTGCCGACCCTGCGCCTGCTGCTGGAGTGCCTGGCCAAACGGCTGAACGAGACCCAGGCGGGCTCTCAACTGTCGGAGCTGGCCTCGCCGCTCATTCGCAAGGATCCGGACTGGCAGAGAAAGATTGAAAGCATCAACCGCATCATCCGGCTGGCCAACACCCTGCCCAGCCAGGCACTCTTCTCCCAGCTCGAAGCCGTCTTGCGCCAGATGCTCGCCATTCAGGACATGCTGCTGGTGCGCATCGACAACCACCGGCTCGAGAAGATCTATCCAGAGCTGCCCCATCACAACGATGAGTTCATCACCGGGCTCTGCCACAGCACCAACAACATTGAGCAGCACAAGGAGCAGCTTTACTGGTACAGCCAGCCGCTACGTCTCCAGCAGCAGTACTTCGCCCACTTTCTCATCAGCCTGCAACAGCCGCTGGAAACCGACGACCGGCTGTTTCTCGACTTTCTGCGCAGCCAGCTGACCCTGCTGCTGGAGCTGAGACGGATCCGCCAGCAGCTGCACGACATCAACTCGGAAGACTCCATCAACCAACGGCTGCAGCAGTTGCGCCAGACCAACCTCAGGCTGCAGAAGCAGTTGAAGCAGCATCAGGAGCTGGAACGCCGGCTGCAGTTCGATGCCCTGCACGACCCGCTGACCCAGCTACCCAACCGGGCGCTGTTGATGAACCATCTGAACCACGCCATGACCCACTTTCACCGCTACAAGTCGCCCGGGTTTTCGCTGATCTTCATCGATGTGGACCACTTCAAGCAGGTCAACGACACCCTCGGCCACAGCGCCGGCGATCAGCTGCTCAAGGAGATGAGCCGCCGCCTGCAAACCTGCATCCGGCAAAACGATATGGTGGCCAGGCTGGGTGGGGACGAGTTCGTCATCTATCTGGACAGCAGCAAGAGCGAGGAGGATATCAGCCCGGTGCTCAACCGCATCATCAGCCGCCTCTCCTATCCCTTCCGGTTGGTGGGCAACGAACTCGGCATCACGGTGAGTCTCGGGGTCGCCAGCGTATCGGAGCAGACCTCTGACATCAGCCAGCTGCTGCATCAGGCCGATCTGGCCATGTACCAGGCCAAGCGCAACGGCCGCAGCCGTATCGTCAGCTATTCGGAAGAGTGCTCGGCCCAGACCTGGGCCTCGCCGGAGGAGATGTTGGCCAGAGCGCTGCGGGCAGGTCGCATCGTGCCCTATTTCCAGCCAGTGATCCGGCTCAAGGACAGCCGCCTGACCGGGTTGGAGGTCATGGCTCGCTGGATCACCGAAGAGGGTGTACTCAAGGATGCATTCGACTTCATCCCGCTGGCGGAGCAGTGTGGGCTCATTCAGGAGCTGGATTACCAGATCCTGCGCCACACCTGTCAGCAATTGAAGGAGTGGCTGCCGCTCTCCGGCCAGAGCAAGTTCAAGGTGGCCATCAACCTGTCCGGCAAGCATCTGGTCAGTCATGAACAGATCATGCAACTGGTCGAGATCATCGAATCCGAGGGGATATCCCCCGGCTATCTGATTTTCGAATTCAACGAACGGGAACTGTCACGACAGGATTCCGACGCCCTCACCTCCCTGCACGAGCTGAGGGCCAAGGGCATCCAGATCAGCCTGGATGACTTCGGTACCGGCTTCTCTTCCCTCAATGCCCTGTTCCACTTCCCGGTGGACTACATCAAGGTGGATGACAGCTTCACCCATCGCATGCTGCAATCTCCCAAGGATCTGGCGCTCATTCGCGCCATGCGCGACATTTGCCAGGATCTGGACTTCACCCTGGTGGTGGAAGGGATAGAGAACCAGCAGCAACTGCAGAAGCTGATCGACATGGGTTGCCTGATGGGTCAGGGGCGTTACATCTCGCCGCCCATGCCTGGCGCCGACATCACACCCCTGCTGACCCAGAGCAAGCAGGCCTGATGTTTCAATCCTTCTTGAACATAGCGCGCAGATTGGCCACCGCCATCTGCCCCTTCTGCTGACGCTCCTCGGCACTCACCTTCTTCTGGTTTTCCCACTCCAGATCGTCCTGCGGCAGCTCCAGCAGGAAGCGGCTCGGCTCCGGCCGCACCGACTCGCCAAACTGACGCCGCTCCTTGCAGAGGGTAAAGGTCAGCTCGGTCTGGGCCCGGGTGATCCCCACGTAGGCGAGGCGTCGTTCTTCCTCCACGTTGTCCTCGTCGATGCTGGTCTGGTGCGGCAGCAGACCCTCCTCCATGCCCACCATGTAGACATAGGGAAACTCCAGCCCCTTGGAGGCGTGCAATGTCATCAGTTGCACCTGATCGGCCTCGTCCTCCCCCTCGTTGCGCTCCATCATGTCCCGCAGGGTGAGGCGTGTGACAACTTGAGCAAGCGTCATCGACTCTTCCAGCTCGTCCCCCTCCAGCATCTCGCTGATCCAGCGATAGAGGGTGGAAACGTTCTGCATCCGCATCTCGGCCGCCTTGGGGCTGGGAGAGGTCTCGTAGAGCCACTCTTCGTAGTGGATCTCCTTGATCATGTCCCGCACGGCCTCCACCGGGTTGCCGCGCAGGGCCTGATCACCGAGCCGCACCAGCCAGTTGGTGAAAGCCTGCAGCGCGGTGAGGCCACGACCGGAGAGGTGCTGTTCCAGCCCCAGCTCGAAGCTGGCGGCAAACAGGCTCTTGCCGCGCTGATTGGCGTATTGGCCCAGTTTCTCGAGCGTGGTGGGGCCGATTTCGCGCCGCGGCAGGTTCACCACTCGCAGGAAGGCGGTGTCCTCGTCCGGATTCACCAGCAACTTGAGGTAGGCCATGATGTCCTTGATCTCGGTGCGGGAGAAGAACGAGGTGCCCCCCGAGATACGATAGGGAATCCGGTTGGTCATCAGCGCCTTCTCGAAGATCCGCGACTGATGGTTGCCCCGGTAGAGGATGGCGTAATCCTTGAAGCGGGTGCGGTTCATGAACTTGTGGCCCATCAGCTCGGCGGCGATGCGCTCCGCCTCATGCTCCTCGTTCTTGGCAAACAGCACCTTGAGCTTCACCCCTTCGTCCAGCTCGGAGAAGAGCGCCTTGTCGTAGACGTGGGGGTTGTTGGCGATCAGGATATTGGCGCACTTGAGGATGCGCCGCTTGGAGCGGTAGTTCTGCTCCAGCTTGATGAGCCGCAGATTGGGGAAATCTTCGTTCAGCAACACCAGGTTCTGCGGCTTGGCCCCACGCCAGGAATAGATGGACTGATCGTCGTCCCCCACCACGGTGAAGCGGGCCCGCTCGCCGACGATCTGCTTCACCAGCTCGTACTGGCTGGTGTTGGTGTCCTGATATTCGTCGACCAGCAGGTAGCGGATCTTGTTCTGCCAGCGCTCGCGCACCTCCTGGTTGCTCTTGAGCAGCAGGGTCGGCATCACGATGAGGTCGTCGAAATCCAGCGCGTTGTAAGCCACCATCTGGCGGTGGTAGCGCTCGTAGAGCTGGGCCATCAGCACCTCTTCCGGCCCGCGGGCGATGCGCATGGCGCGGGCAGGCAGAATGAGGTCGTTCTTCCAGTTGGAGATCTGGCTGATGAGGGCCGAGAGCTTGTCCTTGTCGTTGTCGAGCTCTGCCTCGGTCAGCTCTTTGAGCAGCGCCAGCTGATCGGTGTCGTCGAACAGGGAGAAGTTCGCCTTGAGGTTCAGGCTCTTGTGCTCACGACGGATGATCTCGAGCCCCAGGGTATGAAAAGTGGAGACCATCAGCCCCCTAGCCTCCTTGCGGCCCAGGGTCTGGCCGACCCGCTCCTTCATCTCCCGCGCCGCCTTGTTGGTAAAGGTGACCGCAGCTATGTTGCGCGCATTGTAGCCGCACTGCTGCACCAGATAGGCGATCTTGTTGGTGATGACGCGGGTCTTGCCCGATCCGGCTCCCGCCAGCACCAGGCAAGGGCCGGAAACATACTTGACCGCTTCGTTCTGATTGGGGTTGAGCTTCATGGGCCGGATCTCTTGGCTTATGATGAGGGGCGGCATTGTAACAGAAATCACCCGGCCAGCCCCATCGAGCGATAGCTCGCCGGATGCCTTGTGTTCGGCGGCGGTTTTCAGGATCATGACCGACTTTTCGAGATGATAACCACTTTTCCAGACAGTGAGGGGAGCATGAACCAGCAACAGCACGAGCGGCTGCGCAGCCAGTTTCCGGCCTTGGCGCAGGAGGTCAACGGCCACCCGCTGGTCTATCTGGACAATGCCGCCACCACCCAGAAGCCGCAAGCCGTGCTGGATGCGATCAATCACTACTATCGGGCCGACAATGCCAACGTACACCGCGCCGCCCATGCGCTGAGCGGTCGCTCCACCCGCGCCTTCGAAAATGCCCGCGAGACTGTCGCCCGCTTTATCAATGCCCCTCGCAGCCACGAGGTGATCTGGACCCGTGGCACCACGGAGGCTATCAACCTGGTGGCCCAGAGCTGGGGAATGAGCGAGCTCAAAGCGGGGGATGAAATCATCCTCAGCACCTTGGAGCACCACGCCAACATAGTCCCCTGGCAGCTGGTCGCCCAACGCACCGGTGCGGTGATCCGGGTCATCCCCCTCGATGAGCGGGGAGATCTCGACATGGCCGCCTATCTGGCTCTGCTGGGACCACGTACCCGACTGGTGAGCGTGGCTCACGTCTCCAATGCCCTCGGTACCGTCAATCCAGTCGAGCAGATAGTGGCGGCCGCCAAGGCGGCCGGCGCCCTGACCCTGATCGACGGCGCCCAGGCCGTGGCTCATCTCGAGGTAGATGTGCAGGCCATCGGCTGCGACTTCTACGCCTTCTCCGGCCACAAGCTTTACGGCCCGACCGGTATCGGCGTGCTGTGGGGGCGCACCGAACTGCTGGAGTGGATGCCTCCCTGGCAGGCCGGTGGCGAGATGATCGACAGGGTCAGTTTCGGTGGCACCACCTTCAACACACTGCCCTTCAAGTTCGAGGCGGGTACGCCCCATATCGCCGGCGCCATCGGCCTGGCCGCCGCTATCGACTTTGTGATGGAGCAAGACCGGGGATTGCTGGCCAACCATGAGCAGGCGCTGACCAACTACCTGGTCGCCGGCCTGCGTCAGATACCTGGGCTGCGTCTGGTCGGTGAACCCGGTCAGCGTGCCGGCGCGGTCTCCTTCCTGCTAACGGATATCCACCCTCAGGATGCTGCCACTCTGCTCGACATGCAGGGGATCGCCCTGCGGGTCGGCCACCACTGCGCCATGCCGTTGATGGAGAGCCTTGGCATCGGCGGCACCCTGCGTGCCTCGCTGGCCTGCTACAACAACCGGGACGATGTGGACGCCCTGCTGGCCGCCCTGCACAAACTCAGTGACTTCTTCTAAGGCAGACAACCCTATGAACAGCCTCGCAACCTATACCCGGATCGGCCTTGAGCCCGATGCCGATACCATCCGCCAGCACTTTGCAGCGGCGAACGGCTGGGAGAACCAGTACCGCCTCATCATCCAGCTCGGCAAGCAGCTGCCTGCACTGCCTAGCGAATGGCAGCAGGAGGCATTTCGCCTCAAGGGATGTGAAAGCCAGGCCTGGCTGAAGGGGGAGAAAGGCGAGGATGGTAACTGGCATTTTGCCTGCGATTCCGATGCCCGCATCGTGCGGGGCCTTATCGTCATCGTGCTGGCGGCGCTCAACCACCAACCCGCAGCGGCGATCCAGTCCTTCGACATGGAGGGCTATTTCACCGAACTGGGGCTTGAGAAACACCTGAGCCCATCACGGGGCAACGGGCTCAGGGCTATCGTGTTGGCTATCCGGCAACAAGCCGTCTAACCCGCCTTGTTCAGTGGTCGATCAGGCTTCGCCAATCGACCCTGTGTCTTCATTGCCGGCCTCTTTCTCGGCACGGGCTCCCCGTTCGGCAATCTTCTTCAATACCCGGGAGGCGGCGACCAAACCAAAGGTGGCCGTCACCGGCGTCACGGCACCGAAGCCGGAGGCGCAATCCATCTTCATATTGCCGTCACTGGCCGCCTTGGCCTGACAGGTGCCACCATTGCCGTCTGGGTAGCTCAATTGTTCGGTTGAGAAGACACACTCCACCCCGAACTTGCGCGCCGGATTCTTGCTGAAGTTGTGTAGCCGGCGCAGGTCGGAGCGCACCTTGGCGGCTAGCGGATCCTGAATGGTCTTGGCCAGATCGGCCACGGTGATCCGGGTCGGGTCCATCTGCCCACCGGCCCCACCCGCGACTATTACCGGGATCTTGTTGCGCTTGCAGAAGGCAATCAGCGCCACCTTGGCCTTGACCGAGTCGATGGCATCCACCACATAGTCAAACTCCCGCTTGATATGTTCGGCCAAGTTGTCGGCGGTGACGAAGTCATCCACCTCGCTCACCTCGCAATCCGGGTTGATGGCTCGAATGCGCTCGGCCATCACCTCTGTCTTGAGACGACCGATCGTCCCTTGCATGGCATGGATCTGGCGATTGGTATTGGTGATGCAGATATCGTCCATGTCGATCAGGGTGATCTGGTTGATGCCGGCACGGGCCAAGGCTTCCGCCGCCCAGGAGCCGACGCCGCCGATCCCGACTACGCAGACTCTCGCCTGGCTGAAGGAGCGAAGCGCGCTCTGACCATAAAGACGGGCAATGCCCCCGAATCGCTGTAGATACTCTGCTTTCATACCACCACCTTGCTTGAGGGCGGCCATTATAGCGACAACCATAAGCCACCGCGAATTTCAGATAAGCATGAAACGGGATGAAACAACGAAATCAGGCTAACTGAGATGAGATAGGATGATCGTAGAAATGAAAAAAGCCCAGTCTTTCGACTGGGCTTCTTAAGTAGTGGCGGAGCGGACGACCGCTATAAAACAGTTCGATGCAGAGTGACCAAACTCAACACAGCCAATCATATCAAGGGATAGCGAGAGACTCACTATCCAAACACTGCCAATCC
>NZ_NEVB01000198.1:0-70885 GCF_002259925.1 Aeromonas sp. A35_P
GCCATTCGAAACTCTCACCCGGATCCGTCTTGCGCCCCGGCGCTATGTCGCAATGGCCGACGATGCGATCCGCCGTGATGGCGGGATAATGACTCGACAAGGTTCGGCTGAGCCCAACCAATACCTCATACTGTGCGTCCGTGTAGGGCAGTTCGTCGGTCCCTTCCAGTTCGATGCCAATGGAGAAGTCGTTGCACGCCTCCCGCCCCTGCCAGCTCGACACTCCGGCATGCCAGGCTCTGGCGCCAAACGGTACATATTGCACTAGTTCACCATCACGCCGGATCAAACAGTGGGCCGAGACTCGCAGCTGATGGATGTCGGCAAAATAGGGGTGCGCCGCGGGATCCAGCCTGCCCATAAAGAGATCGTCGATGAAGGGGCCGCCAAACTCGCCTGGCGGCAGGCTGATGCCATGCACCACCAGCAGTGAGATGTCGTTCGGGCTGGCCCGCTCGTTGTGGTGAGGAGAAGGCACCCGGCGAGCCTCCCGGCACCAGCCGGCGGCGTCGATGGAAAACATGGGGTCAGGATGGGTCATCGGCTACTCGATACGAGTTGAGGGGAAAAGCGCGATCCGGGCCGGCATCTTGTCACCAAGCCGCTGAATCAGTGAAAAATTGTGTGTTAGGCTGGGTCATCTTTGGCTCGATATGGATGAGGTATGCAGCAAACGGCGCGCTGGTTCTGGCTACTGGCCTGGCTCTCTTTGATGGGCCTGCTGACCCTCTACTTCCACTCCCGCACCCAACCGAGCGTCACCGCCAGCGGCGAACTCCTGCTGAGGGCCGACCAGAGCGGCCACTATCGACTGGAGGGTGCCATCAACGGCCAGCCGGTGCAACTGCTGCTCGATACCGGCGCAACACGCATCACAGTGCCACAACGGGTCGCCGAGCGGCTCGGCCTGACCGCTCACGGCAGCAGCCAGGTGAATACGGCTGCCGGGTTTATCCGGGTCGGCAACGGCACCATCGAAACGCTGGCGATGGGACCATTGACCTTGTACGATCTGGCCATCTTTATCAACCCGGCGGCGGCTGGCGACGAGGTGCTGGTAGGCATGAATGCCCTCGGCCGGCTGGAGCTGGTTCAAAAGGAGCGGCAGTTGCTGCTCAGACCTTTGCAGGAATAAAGGCATGCTACAACAGGACATCCGTCGCGCCGTGCGCGCCGCACTACTCGAAGACTTGGGCGACGCCCTCACCGCGCTGGACCAACCGGATGCCAGCGCCGATATCACGGCCCAGCTGATCCCGGCGGATCGCATCTCGACGGCCCGTGTCATTACCCGCGAAGCCGGTGTCTTCTGCGGCCAACCCTGGGTAGACGAGGTATTCACCCAGCTTGGTGGCGATGTGCAGGTAGAGTGGCTGGTGCAGGATGGTGAAGTGCTCACCCCCAATCAGGAGCTGTTTCGTCTGCACGGCCCGGCTCGCACCCTGCTGACCGGCGAGCGCAATGCGCTGAACTTCGTGCAAACCCTCTCCGGCGTCGCCACCCTCACCGCCCGCTACGTGGCCGAGCTGGCAGGCACAGATTGCCGTCTGCTTGACACCCGCAAGACCCTGCCAGGCCTTCGCAGCGCCCAGAAGTACGCGGTCACCTGCGGCGGCGGCAAGAACCACCGCATCGGCCTCTATGACGCCTATCTCATCAAGGAGAACCATATTCTCGCCTGTGGTGGCATAGCGCAGGCCATTGCCGAGGCTCGCCGGCTCAACCCGGGCAAACCGGTGGAAGTCGAGGTCGAATCGCTGGTAGAACTGGAACAGGCACTGGCAGCCCAGGCAGACATAGTAATGCTGGACAACTTCGACGTGCCCATGATGCGCGAGGCCGTTGCACTCAATCAGGGGCGGGCCAAGCTGGAGGTCTCCGGCAACGTCACGCTGGATACCCTGGCCGAATATGCGGCTACCGGTGTCGACTTCATTTCGGTCGGAGCCCTGACCAAACATGTGCGGGCCCTGGACCTCTCGATGCGTTTTATCTAGCCGAAGGGCGTTCACCATGCCCCGTCGGGCCGGTGACATATAACAAGATGAAGGACTTGCAAAAGGCGCCATGGGCGCCTTTTCTTTAAGGCAGGATCCCTCGGCAAAGGAGTGTGAGATGGACCCATCCCCGCCAGCTAAAAAGAGTCGATAGGGGCTCTTCATCCATGATTTATATCAAATTTTTCGCAAATGACAGAAAGATTGTTAACAAAGACCCCGACCTCTGTTGCCAAGTCGGACAGCTCGGATAAGATACTGACGTGTGGATAGTTTTCCACCGGCACTTCCCAGGAACCAAGGACAAAAAGGATATTTGAAATGAAGAAACAATCAGGCTTTACCCTTATCGAATTGATGATCGTGGTCGCGATCGTCGCCATCCTGGCCGCCATTGCGCTGCCGGCGTATCAGACCTATACCCAAAAAGCGAAGTTTTCTGAGGTTATTGCGGCAACAGGACCGGTAAAAACTGCAGTCGAGGTTTGCTTCCAGAGCACCGCTGACGCTACTAAGTGCCAAGCACAAGGAAGTAATGGGATACCATCTGCTCCCAGTGCAGCTGGTAATGTGGCAAGTGTTGTATTGGCTGCAGGCTCCGGTGGAGCTGAGTTCCAAATAACAGCAACATCTCAGAACCTGTCAACAAACTACACATATATCCTGTCCGGCGACACCGCTACAGGTAATGTCGTCTGGACTGCCAATGCCTCCGGTGCAGCAGGAACCTGTGCTGCTGCAGGTATCTGCTGATAGATGACCTCTAGCCCTAATAGCGGCCTGGCGTTAAGCCTGGCCGCCTCTTCCCTGCTCAGTGAGTCAGACTCACAGCGTTATCTGAGCCAGGCCAAGGCACAGCGCAAGCCCTTTGTGACCTTTCTGATCGAGAACGAGATCCTCGACAGCAAGGCGCTGGCGGACTTCTGCGAGCTGGAGTATGGGGTACCTCTGCTGGATCTTGCCGCCTTCGACCTGGCCGAGATCCCGCAGAAATACCTCAATCAGAAGCTGATTGAGAAGCACCATATGCTGCCCATCTACACTCAGGGGCATACCCTCTATATCGCCATGTCAGACCCGACCAATGTCTCTGCATTGGAGGATTTTGGCTTCAGCTTCGGCTTGCATACCGAGGCATTACTGGTCGAGGAGAACAAGCTGACCGCAGCTATCGGCAAGCTGATGGAGAGCGATCAGGATGCCCTCGGCATGGAGGATATCGACGAATCCGAGATTTCCGAGTTGGAAGTGTCTGACGAGGGGTCACGACTCGACGAGAGCGTCAACACGGCGGACGATGATGCCCCCATCGTCAAATACATCAACAAGATCATGATGGATGCCATCAAGCGCGGTGCATCCGACCTCCACTTCGAGCCCTATGAGACCAAGTACCGTATTCGCTTTCGGATAGACGGGATCCTGCATGAGGTAGCGACGCCGCCGGTCAATCTGGCCAACCGCTTCTCGGCCCGCCTCAAGGTGATGGCGCGTCTGGACATCGCAGAACGGCGGCTGCCCCAGGATGGCCGCATCAAATTGAAAATGTCGCGCAACAAGTCGATGGACATGCGGGTCAACACCCTGCCCACCATGTGGGGCGAGAAGATCGTTATCCGTCTGCTCGACTCTTCCGCTGCGCGCCTCAATATCGAGCAGCTCGGCTTCGACGATCGGCAGAAGGCGCAATATCTGCGTGCGCTCTCGAAGCCTCAGGGCATGATCCTGGTGACCGGTCCGACCGGCTCGGGCAAGACGGTGTCGCTCTACACCGGCCTGAACATTCTCAACACCACAGAGGTGAATATTTCGACCGCCGAAGACCCGGTGGAGATCAACCTGCCGGGGGTCAACCAGGTGCAGGTCAACCCCAAGGCCGGGCTCACCTTCGCCAGTGCCCTGCGCTCCTTCCTGCGTCAGGATCCCGACGTGGTGATGGTCGGTGAAATACGGGATCTGGAAACCGCCGAGATCGCCATCAAGGCGGCGCAAACCGGCCACCTGGTGCTCTCCACATTGCACACCAACTCGGCGGCCGAGACGCTGACCCGGATGATGAACATGGGGGTGCCCGCCTTCAACATCGCCTCCTCGGTTACCCTGATCATGGCTCAGCGGCTGGCCCGCAAGCTGTGTGACCACTGCAAGGCCCCCGAGGTGGTACCGGAAGCTGAACTGCTGGAATTGGGGTTTACCCAACAACAACTGGCCGCAGGCTTGCGGCTGTTCAAACCGGTCGGTTGCAAGGAGTGCTCGGGCGGCTACAAGGGCCGGGTCGGCATCTACGAGATCCTGTTGATGTCAGAAAATATTGCAAAATTGATCATGCAGGGAGCCAACTCCATGCAGATTGCGGCCATTGCCCAGAAGGAGGGCATGCGGACCTTGCGGACCTCCGGTCTTGAGAAGGCCCGACTGGGGGTGACCAGCCTGGCCGAGATCAACCGGGTAACAACCAACTGACAGAGTCTATCGCTCAGCCGATTCATCCAGGTGCCGCCGGCCCTGGCGATTTCCATCAGGCCGAGGCTGCTTCTCTTAGTGACGAGCAAGCCGGGCCCCATTGCAGGACGCAGTGATGGCAACGCTAACCCAGAAACAGAATGCCCCCAAGAAAGTCTTCGCCTTTCGCTGGAGCGGAGTGAACCGCAAGGGCCAGAAGGTCTCCGGCGAGTTACAGGCCGACAGCATCAACACGGTCAAGGCCGAACTGCGCAAGCAGGGCGTCAACGTCACCAAGGTGAGCAAGAAGAGCCAGGGGCTCTTCTCCAAGGGCGGCGCCAAGATCAAGCCGATGGACATTGCCGTCATATCCCGCCAGCTCACCACCATGCTGTCAGCCGGCGTACCTCTGGTCCAGAGCCTGCAGATCATCGCCCGCAGCCACGAGAAGGCGGCCATGCGCGAGCTGATGGGCCAGATAGCCGCCGATGTGGAGACCGGTACCCCCATGTCCGAGGCGCTGCGCCGCCATCCCCGTCACTTCGACGATCTCTATTGCGATCTGGTCGAGGCAGGCGAGCAGTCCGGCGCCCTGGAAACCATCTACGACCGCATCGCCACCTATCGCGAAAAGTCCGAAGCGCTCAAATCCAAGATCAAGAAGGCCATGTTCTACCCCACCATGGTCATCCTGGTGGCCATTGTCGTCACCACTATCCTGCTGCTGTTCGTCATTCCACAGTTTGAGGACATCTTCAAGAGTTTCGGCGCCGAGTTGCCCGCCTTTACCCAGTTCGTCATCGGCATCTCCCGCTTCATGCAGAACTGGTGGTATATGCTCTTTGGCGGGGTTGCACTCGCCATCTTCCTCTACGTGCGAGCCTGGCGCGCCTCGCAGAAAGTCAGAGACAACACCGACAAGTTCATTCTCACCATCCCGGTGGTCGGCATGATATTGCACAAGGCCGCCATGGCCCGCTTCGCCCGCACCCTCTCCACCACCTTTTCCGCCGGTATCCCGCTGGTGGATGCCCTGATCTCCGCCGCAGGCGCCTCCGGCAACTATGTCTATCGCACCGCCGTCATGGCCATTCGCAACGAGGTGGTGGCCGGCATGCAGATCAACGTGGCCATGCGCACCGTGGATCTCTTCCCCGACATGGTGATCCAGATGGTGATGATTGGCGAGGAGTCAGGCGCCATCGATGATATGCTCTCCAAGGTCGCCACCATCTTCGAGCAGGAGGTGGACGATTTGGTCGACGGCCTCACCAGCCTGCTGGAACCTCTCATCATGGTGGTGCTGGGGGTACTGGTCGGCGGCATGGTGGTCGCCATGTACCTGCCCATCTTCAAACTGGGGTCGGTCATCCACTGACCCCCAACCAATCCGGAACCCGATGTTGCTGGTCACTGACGTTTTTCACAGCCTGCCCTGGCTCTATTTTTCGCTGGTTTTCCTCTTCTCTCTGATGATCGGCAGTTTTCTCAACGTGGTGATCCATCGCCTGCCCATCATGCTGGAGCGGGAGTGGCAGGCCGAATACCTCAGCTATTTCAATCCAGAGACACAACCGCAGCAGGAGGAACGCTACAACCTGATGGTGCCACGTTCTGCCTGCCCCCATTGCGGCCACGCCATCACGGCCATGGAGAATATCCCCCTGCTGAGCTGGCTCTGGCTCAAGGGACGTTGCCGTGAATGCCAGGCCCCCATCTCGCCCCGTTATCCGCTGGTGGAGCTGTTGACCGCCCTGCTCTCGCTGGTCGTCGCCGCAACATTTCCACCGGGCTGGGGCTTGCTGGCCGCCCTGCTGCTCACTTGGGTGCTGGTGGCGCTCACTTTCATCGATCTGGACAAGATGCTGCTGCCGGATCAGCTGACCCTGCCACTGCTGTGGGGTGGCCTGCTGTTCAATCTGGCAGGGGGTTTCGTTCCGTTGGCCGATGCGGTGATCGGTGCCATGGCCGGCTATCTGGTGCTCTGGAGCCTCTACTGGGCCTTCAAGCTGCTGACCGGCAAGGAAGGGATGGGCTACGGCGACTTCAAGCTGCTGGCAGCCCTGGGGGCCTGGCTGGGCTGGCAGGCCCTCCCCATCGTGTTGCTGCTCTCCTCTCTGGTCGGCGCCATCATAGGGATCAGTCTCATCCTGCTGCGCAACCATCATCAGGGTAAACCCATCCCCTTCGGGCCCTACCTGGCCATCGCCGGCTGGATCGCGCTGCTGTGGGGCGATACCATCACCCGCTGGTACCTCACGACGTATCTCTGATCAAAGGCAGCACTGACCCATGTATGTAGTCGCAATTACCGGCGGGATTGGCAGCGGCAAGACCACGGTTGCCAATCAGTTTGCCAAGCTGGGCATCGAGGTGGTGGATGCGGACATCATCGCCCGCGAGGTTGTGGAACCCGGCACCCCGGCCCTGGCCGCCATCGCCGCCCATTTTGGCGCAGACGTCATCGCCCCCGATGGCCGGCTCGATCGCCGCCAGCTGCGTGAGCGGGTCTTCACTGACCCGCAGGCCAAGGACTGGCTCAACGCCCTGCTCCATCCCCTCATTCGCAGCGAGATGCAGCGCCAGTGTGCGGCCGCGCGCTCCCCCTATTGCCTGCTGGTGGTGCCCCTGCTGGTGGAAAACCGGCTCACCGCACTGGCCAACCGGGTACTGGTGATCGACGTGGACGAAGCGACCCAGATTGAGCGTACCTGTCGCCGGGACGGCGTGAGCCGGGAGCAGGCTGAAGCCATCCTGGCCGCCCAGGCGAGCCGGACCGAGCGACTGGCGGCAGCCGACGATGTGCTGGACAACCAGAACGGCACGCCCGAAGCAATAAAGAGCCGAATTTTCGCGCTGCACGAGACATATCTGGCATTTGCCTCTCAACAAGCCCGCCAACTGTGAGTACACTAGGCCGGTTTATGGCTGGCCAGGATTAGGCATGATTTACGATTTTCCCCTCAATGAAAAAAGCCGGACCTATCTTCGTCTGGAGTCCCTGTTTTCCCAGATCCGCGACAATCTGGAGAGCGACCAGCCCTGGGCACACATCGCCTTTTTCAAGGGCCTGTTCGACCTGCAGGAGTTGCTGGAGCGCGGTGACCTGCGCGCTGACCTGATTAAAGACCTGGAGCGCCTCAGCCAGCGCCTGAGCCACTGGGCCAGCCTGCCAGACGTCGACCTGGAGCAGATCAACCTGATGCAGCAGGAGAGCACCCAGCTCTCCCGCAATTTGCTGAGTGCACCGCGTCCCGGTGCCCGTCTGAAAGAAGATCGCCTGCTTGGCTCCATTCGCCAGCGCTTCTCCATCCCGGGCGGGCTCTGTGCCTTCGACGTGCCGCAGCTGCACCACTGGCTCGCCACCCCGGCCATCACCCGCCATCAGCAGATGCAGCTGTGGCTGAGCGACATCAACCTGTTGATGAACGCCATCTCCCTGCTGCTGCGCCTGTGGCGTGAATCCGGCAACTTCAGCGAACAGGTGGCCGTCAACGGCTTCTTCCAGGATACCGCCGAGAGTGCCGAGCTGATCCGCATTCGCCTGAGCGGCACCCAGCAGTGCTACCCGACCCTGAGCGGCCACAAGAACCGGTTTGCCCTGCGCTTTTTGCCGACCGCAGAGCAGCAGATCGGTGACGTGCCCTTCCAGCTGGCCTGCTGCTAAGGAGCATCCATGGTGACCAAGGTAAAGTGTCCGACCTGCCAGACCGAGCTGGAGTGGGGCCCGCAGAGCCCGTTTCGCCCGTTCTGCAGCAAGCGCTGCCAGCTGATCGATCTCGGCGAGTGGGCCGACGAGCAGAAGTGCATCCCGGGCGAAGTGGATCCCGAGCTGCTGCCCTACCCCGAAGAGGGGGAGCAGTGGCAGTAAGCCAGCAAGCAAAAAGGGCCGACACGGCCCTTTTTATTTTGATATGCACTGCGGCTCATATCAGCCCTGTGCGGCCAGCGATGCCTGCAGGCGCGTCACGATCGGGCCATTGGCGTCGGGGAAGTGGTACTCGTGCAGCGAGGCCAGCGGCACCCAGCGACACTCCTGCCCCTCTTTGCCAAACGGCTCGCCGCTGAAGCGGGTCACCTTCCAGATATCCAGCAGTACCTGCTTGTCCGGGTAGTCGTGATGCAGCTCCATGAAGGGAGCGCAATCCTGCACCCGGATCCCGATCTCTTCCCACAGCTCCCTGTCCAGCGCGGTGAGCAGATCCTCTCCGGCTTCCACCTTGCCGCCGGGGAATTCCCAGCGATCCCCCTGATGACGATCGGCGGAGCGTCTGGCGATGAAGATGTCGCCCCGTTCGTTCTCGATGACGCCGACCGCCACCCAGATCCGTTTCTTCTGTTCCATCATTGTCCTCAGCGTAAACATGGCAAACGGGCAATCCAGGGTGCCAGCCGGCGGGCCTGTGTTTCCCCTTGTGCCGTAAAGATATCCTGCCCCACATGCTCGCTCCCGTTCGGGGCGGGCTGCGGCCAGGGGGTGGCGCCAGACGGCGTGAAGCAGCGGTCATGCACCAGACAGCTCGACGAGAGATAACCCCAGAGCCGGTCGCGCAAAAACCACTGGTCGATATTCGGCGTCTCCATGACGTCCGGCTGATAGGCTTCGAGCAGGGGCGCCAGTGGCGGCAGCACACCGGCCGGCGGCAGCACACCGGCCACCCCACCCCACATACCCGCCAGCACCAGATCGGTATGACTCCACCAGTCGCGCATGATATGAAACCAGCGCGTCGATGCAAGCCACTCCTGTACCGCCAGCTGCTCGCGCACACCCGGTACCGAATCCACATCCCGCACCAGAAAACGTCCCACCCGTGGATCATTGGCCACCTGGAAGCGCCAGCAGAGGCGCTGACGCAAAGATTGACCGGCGGGTTGCAACAACAGCTCGGCCCCCAGTTCGCGCAGCGCAGCGAGCAGCTCGGCAGGCACGCTTTCATCCACGTAGAAACGCACCCGCCAGCCTGGATAGAGATAGGCGGCCGCCAGCACATTGTCGATGGCGCCCCGCAGGTAGCGAGGGGCACGGCCCCACAATGAGAAGGCGATGACATCCGGCTTGTCTGCCGCCAGCCAGGCCGACGTTGCGACTGCCGGCAAAGTCCAGTCTGACGGCGCCTTGTCGCTCACCCGAGCCTTTAGCTCCAGCGAGCGGGTTCCCGCTACGGCAGCCTCGGCGTGGCGCTCCAGCTTGGCCAGCGAGGCGCAGAGGGCATCCAGCGCATGGAAGTCGTCGGGGAGGCGCTGCAACAGGGTCTGCAGCCGCGCCACCGCCTGTTCGTATTGACCGGACCGTGACAGACAAGAGCAGAGGTTGCGCAGCACCTCGTCGTTGCCTGGTTCGACCTTGTGAGCCATCTCCAGTACCTGGGCCGCCGACGCCGGGTCACCGCACAAAAAGAGGTAATAGGCAAACTGCAGCTGCAGAGCCACCGGCTTGACCGCGCTGGCATTGAGCCTCGCCAGCAGTTGCTGGATGGCAACCTGACGCTGGCCGGCCAGCCAGCTGGTGTGGGCCGCGGCATCCCAGCCCGACGGCATCTTGCTCATGGCGCTTCTCCTCGTTTGCCAGAAATGAATGCACCGCCCGGAGGCGGTGCATCATGGTCATGGCGCTATCAGGTCAACTGACCGTGGCAGTGCTTGTATTTCTTGCCGGAGCCGCAGGGGCAGGGATCGTTGCGCCCCACCTTCTGCTCGTCCCGCACGAAGGTGACCGGGCCCGCTTCTGCCTGCTCTTCATCGGCCAGCTGGTTGTCGGCCGTCGCGTGGGTGTAGGTACGGGGAGCGGCTTCGGCCTGCTGGCGCTGCTGCTCTTCCATTGCCTCCACGTCGCGCTCCTGCACCTGTACCCGGCTCAGGATGCTGACCACGTCGCGCTTGAGGGTCTCCAACATCTGGGTGAACAGATCGAAGGATTCGCGCTTGTACTCCTGCTTGGGGTTCTTCTGGGCGTAACCGCGCAGATGGATACCCTGACGCAGGTGATCCATGGCCGCCAGGTGCTCTTTCCACAGGCCGTCCAGGGTCTGCAACATGACAGCCTTCTCGAAGTTGCGCAGCACCTCTTTACCAACCAGCTCTTCCTTGTGGGCATAGAGCTTGGTGGCTTCATCCAGGATGCGCTCGCGCAGCTTCTCTTCATACAGCTTGTCATCTTCCGCCAGCCACTGCTGCAGCGGCAGATCCAGCGCGAAGTCGGACTTCAGGCGGGCTTCCAGACCCGGCACGTCCCACATCTCTTCCAGAGACTGGGGCGGGATGTACTCGTCGATGATGGCGCCATAGACGTCGTCACGGATGACGTGGATGGTCTCGGAGATGTCGCTGGTGTCCAGCAGCTCGTTGCGCTGCTCGTAGACCACCTTGCGCTGGTCGTTGGCCACGTCGTCAAACTCCAGCAGGCTCTTGCGGATGTCGAAGTTGCGACCTTCCACCTTGCGCTGGGCGTTCTCGATGGCCTTGGTCACCCAGGGGTGCTCGATGGCTTCGCCCTCTTCCATGCCCAGCTTCTTCATCATGCCGGTCACGCGATCGGAGGCGAAGATACGCATCAGGGTATCTTCCATGGAGAGGTAGAAGCGGGAGGAACCCGGGTCACCCTGACGACCGGAACGGCCGCGCAGCTGGTTGTCGATACGACGGGACTCGTGACGCTCGGTACCGATAATGTGCAGACCACCGGCGGCCAGCACCGCATCGTGACGCACCTGCCAGGCGGCCTTCAGCTCGGCAATCTGCTCTTCGCTCGGGTTCTCCAGCTGGGCGATTTCCGCTTGCCAGTTGCCACCCAGCACTATGTCGGTACCACGACCGGCCATGTTGGTGGCGATGGTGACGGCACCGGTCTGGCCGGCCTGGGCGACGATCTCCGCTTCCATGGCGTGGAACTTGGCGTTCAGCACCTTGTGCGGGATCTTCTCCTTGGTCAGGATGCCGGAGAGCAGCTCGGAGTTCTCGATGGAGACGGTACCGACCAGCACCGGCTGGCCACGTTCGACGCAGCCGCGAATGTCTTCGATGATGGCGGCATACTTCTCATTGGCGGTCAGGTAGACCAGATCGCCCATGTCCTTGCGCACCATCGGCTTGTTGGTCGGGATAACCACGGTATCCAGGCCATAAATCTGCTGGAATTCAAAGGCTTCGGTATCGGCAGTACCCGTCATGCCCGCCAGCTTGTCGTACAGACGGAAGTAGTTCTGGAAGGTGATGGAGGCCAGTGTCTGGTTCTCGTTCTGGATCTTGACCCCTTCCTTCGCCTCGACCGCCTGGTGCAGACCGTCGGACCAGCGACGACCCGGCATGGTACGGCCGGTGTGCTCGTCGACGATGACGATCTCGTCCTTCTGGACTATGTAGTCCACGTTGCGCTCAAACAGGGTGTGGGCACGCAGGCCGGCGTTGACGTGGTGCAGCAGGCTGATGTTGGTGGCGGAGAACAGGGAGTCGTCTTCGGCCAGCAGCCCCTCTTTCTTGAGCAGCTCTTCGACGAAGATCTGGCCGTTTTCGGTCAGCAGCGCCTGGCGGTTCTTCTCGTCCACCGTGTAGTGGCCGTCGCCGGTGTACTCTTCGGAATCTTCCTTGTCCTGCTTGACCAGCAGCGGGATCAGTTTGTTGACGCGGATGTAGAGCTCGGAGCTGTCTTCGGCCGGGCCTGAGATGATGAGCGGGGTCCGGGCTTCATCGATGAGCACCGAGTCCACCTCATCCACCAGCGCGTAGTTGAGCGGACGCTGCACGCGCTGCTCGGGCGAGAACGCCATGTTGTCGCGCAGGTAGTCGAAACCGAATTCGTTGTTGGTACCGTAGGTGATGTCGGCGGCGTAGGCGTCACGCTTCTGGGACGCATCCATGCCGGGCACGTTGCAGTCGACGGTCATGCCGAGGAAGGCGAACAGCGGGCGGTTCGCCTCGGCGTCACGCTTGGCCAGATAGTCGTTCACCGTCACCACGTGCACGCCGCGACCGCTCAGGGCATTCAGGTAGGCCGGCAGGGTGGCGGTGAGGGTCTTACCTTCACCCGTCTTCATCTCGGCGATGCGGTTGGAGTTCAGCACCATGCCGCCGATCAGCTGCACGTCGAAATGACGCATGCCGAACACCCGACGGGAGGCTTCACGCACGGTGGCAAAGGCCTCCGGCAGCAGCTGCTCCAGCGTCTCACCCTGCTCCAGACGCTGACGATATTCGGCCGTCTTGGCCTGCAGCTGTGCATCGGACAGAGCTTCGAACTGCGGCTCCATCGCGTTGATCTGTTTTACAATTTTACGCAAAGCCTTGAGCGTTCTGTCGTTCCGGCTGCCGATAATCTTGGTAAGCAGTGTGCTAATCATGGGTACCAACTATTTCTGGTTATATAAGCGTTCCGTCACTGGAACCTGGAGAAAAAAACCTAACCCCGTCTGGCATTGAGAAAACGCGCGGGGTCCACCTGACGACCATCTTTCAACACTTCGTAATGCAAATGGACCCCGGTCGCGCGACCGGTGCGTCCCATCAAGGCAATTTTCTGGCCCTCATCGACCAGGGTGCCCACTTCGACCAGCAACTTGGAGTTGTGGGCATAGCGGGTCACCAGACCATTGCCGTGGTTGATCTCCACCATGTTGCCAAATTCCGGATGACGGCCCGCCCAGCTTACAACGCCCGGGCCCGTTGCCAGGATGGGGGTGCCGGGCTTGCCACGGAAATCCACCCCTTTGTGCATCTTGGCACGACCATTGAACGGATCGACCCGGCCACCGAAGCCAGAGGAGACCCAAACTCGCTCCTGCTTGACCGGTGTCCCGGAGATGAAACCGGCATCGGTTATATGGTGATTCATGATGAAAGATTCAAGTACCGACAGCTGCTCTTCACGACTGCTGAGCTGTTGGCTGAGATGCTTCATGGAGTCCTGCAGCTCGTTGAGGCTGACTTCCAGATCCGCATCATAGGAGGGGCCACCCATGGGGGGCAGCTCCTTGAAATTGAACTCCTCGGGGTCGAGGTCGGCTTTTTCGGTCAGCCGCTCCCCGAGTGCATTGAGTCGACCCAGCTGCCCCTGCATGGTGCCCACCTGGGCAGCCAGCATGGCAAGCTGTTCGCGGGCTTCGTCAGCCCCTTGCGTGGATTTTTGCTGTTCGGCCATGGCCAGCGCCATTTCCAGCGCGTCCATCTTTTGCTGCCAGCTCTGCCAGAGCCAGCCGCCCCCCAGGGCCAATACAGTGAAGAGGATACCGCCGACCCAGGCCAGACGTTGTTTGGGCAAGTGCAACCTGCGTCGCTGCTTACCGTGGAGGATCAGGGTAATGCTCATAGAAATCAGTCTGCTCGGTCAGGTGTGGCCATGGGCCGAAACGGAAAATAAAACCGGGAGATAATCGGTATTACAGAATGGAGTAAACAAATGACGGAACGTCGGTGCGGAGAGAGGACCGACGTTCCGTTGCACGGCTATCAGGCCAGAACCAGACCGTTATCGTAGTAAGCGATAGGCGCTTTGTCGCCCTCACCCTCGAAGGTCACCAGTTCCCAGGCCTCCTGCTTGGCCAGCAAGGCACGCAGCAGTTTGTTGTTCAGGGCATGGCCGGTCTTGTAGGCACGGAATTCGCCAATGATGCTGCGATTGCACATGTACAGATCGCCAATCGCATCCAGCATCTTGTGTTTGACGAATTCGTCTTCGTAGCGCAGGCCATCTTCGTTCAACACCCGGTAGTCATCCAGCACCACGGCGTTTTCCAGGCTGCCGCCCAGCGCCAGGTTCTGGGAACGCAGGTACTCGATGTCACGCATGAAGCCAAAGGTACGGGCACGGCTGATCTCTTTCACGAAAGAAGCACCGGAGAAGTCCAGCACGCAACGCTGATTGCGTCCTTCAAATACCGGATGCTGGAAGTCGATCTCGAGATCCATCTTGAAGCCGTTGCGATAGGGGTGGAATTCCGCCCACTTGTCGCCGTCTTCAACCCGGATGCTCTGCTTGATCCGCACAAACTGCTTGGGGGCATTCTGTTCACGGATACCGACTTCTTGCAGCAGGTAGATAAAGGGGTGCGCACTGCCGTCCATCACCGGGATCTCGGGCGCATCAACCTCGACATAGAGGTTGTCGATGCCCATCCCGGCCAGTGCGGCAGAGAGATGTTCAATGGTAGAGACACGGACACCGGCTTCGTTCACCAGAGCGGTACAAAGCACGGTATCACGCACCTGATCGGCATTGGCTGGCAGCTCTACCACAGGATTCAGATCGGTACGCAAGTAAACGATCCCTGTGTTAACAGGCGCCGGACGGAACGTCATTGTGACTTTCCGGCCCGAATGCAGGCCGACACCAGTGGCCTGGACACTCGTTTTCAAGGTTCTTTGTCTAATCATGGGCGTATCCGCTTAACAGCTCAAATTCCTGACCAGATGGTCGTGGGCAGGCCATCTTAGCACATTCCTTAAGCAACAAACAAACCAGCGTCATTAGAGGCTTAGTCTGCTTGCTTGCGCAGGAACGCAGGAATATCGAGATAATCCGGTTCGCGACGAGCTTGCGGCTCGGCGTTCACCACCTTGGCCGGCGCCTCTTCCATCACGCGAGACTGCAGCGCTTCGCTGATCAGGGGCTGACGAGCCGGACGTTCCTGGACCATGTTGTTCTTCACCAGGGTGATGTCGGGCTTGCGCTCGGCACCGATACCGGTGGCAACCACGGTCACGCGCAGTTCATCGTGCATTTCCGGGTCGATTACGGTACCCACCACCACGGTGGCGTTCTCGGAGGCGAAGGCCTTGACCGCGTTACCCACGGTTTCGAACTCTTCGATGGTCATGTCCATGCCGGCAGTGATGTTGACCAGGATGCCGCGGGCACCGGCCAGATCCACGTCTTCCAGCAGCGGGCTGGAGATGGCCTTCTCGGCCGCTTCTTCGGCACGGTCATCACCGGAGGCGGAACCGGTACCCATCATGGCGGTACCCATCTCGCGCATCACGGTACGCACGTCCGCGAAGTCAACGTTGATCAGACCCGGACGGGTGATCAGCTCGGCAATGCCCTGTACCGCACCCAGCAGCACATCGTTGGCCGCCTTGAAGGCGTCCAGCAGGGAGATGCCACGACCCAGCACCTTCAGCAACTTGTCGTTGGGGATGGTGATCAGGGAGTCGACGTTCTTGGACAGCTCTTCGATACCGTGAGCGGCAAAGCCCATCCGTTTTTTCCCTTCGAAGGAGAACGGCTTGGTTACGACAGCAACTGTCAGGATACCCATCTCGCGGGCCACTTCGGCCACGATCGGGGCAGCACCGGTACCGGTACCACCGCCCATGCCGGCGGCGATGAACACCATGTCGGAGCCGGTCAGCAGCTCGCGCAGCGCTTCCCGATCTTCCATGGCCGCGTCACGACCCACTTCCGGGTTGGCCCCGGCACCCAGACCCTTGGTGATGCCACCGCCGATCTGCAGAGTTGTGTTGGCACTGGAGTTGCGCAGCGCCTGGGCGTCGGTGTTGACGGTAATGAACTCGACACCTTCGATGTTTTGACGAACCATGTGTTCGACCGCGTTGCCGCCGCCGCCACCCACACCAATCACTTTGATGACGGCTTCGTCAGTGTGGCTATCCATAAATTCAAACATGTTGTCTCTCCGCTTTATTTGCCTGACTCAGCAAAATCTTTTAGAACTCGCCACGCAACCAGTTGCTGACCCGTTTGACCAGCCCACCTACGCTTGCCTTGGCGGCATATTCCTTGCTACTGCCGGTGGATTGATGGGTGCGGCCATACTGCAGCAACCCGACCGCAGTCGAGTACACAGGCGCCTGCACGTAATCACTCAATCCCCGGATATTCATGGGCTCCCCTACCCGGACCTGGCTCTGGAAGATCTGCTCTGCGCACTCCACAATGCCTTCGATCTGGGCAGCGCCGCCGGTCAAGACCACACCGGCTGCAAGCTGATGCTTGACCCCCTGCGCTTTCAATTCGCTTTGTACCCGCACCAGCTCATCATTCACCATGGAGAGCAACTCGGTGTAACGGGGCTCGATCACTTCGGCCAGTGTCTGCCGTTGCAGGCTGCGCGCCGGACGACCGCCGACACTGGGTACTTCAATATTGTCTTCCTTGCTGACCAGCCGGCCCAGGGCGCAGCCGTAGCGCACCTTGATCGCCTCCGCATCCAGCGGCGGAGTGCCGAAGGCGTAGGCGATGTCGCTGGTCACCGTGCTGCCGGCGTACGGGATCACCTTGGTGTGACGCAGGGCGCCGCCGGTAAACAGCGACATGTCCATGGTGCCACCACCGATGTCCACCACGCAGACACCCAGCTCTTTCTCGTCTTCGGTCAGCACGGCGTAGCTGGACGCCAAGGCGGAGAAGATCAGCTGATCCACCCGCAGACCCACCTTCTCAACGCACTTCTCGATGTTGCGAGCCATGTCGTTGTGGCAGGTGATCAGGTGCACCTTGGCGGCCATCCGCACGCCGGACAGACCGACCGGGTTCTTGATCCCTTCCTGGTAGTCGATGGCGAACTCCTGAGGCAGCACGTGCAGCACCCGCAGTTCATCGGACAACCGCACCGACTTGGCGGTGTGGATGACGTTGTCCACATCTTCCTGGGTCACCTCTTCATCGGAGATGGGTACCATGCCGGTTTCGTTGCGGCAGTCGATGTGCTTGCCGGAAAGCCCCAGATAGACGGAGCTGATCTGGCAGTCGGCCATCATCTCGGCCTCTTCCACCGCACGGCGCAGGGACTTGACCACGGAATCGAGATCGTTGACCCCGCCCTTGTCCATGCCACGAGAGGCGTGACTGCCCATGCCGATGACATTGAGCTCACCGTCTGGCAGCACTTCGCCAACCAGAACCGCCACCTTGGTTGTGCCGATATCCAGTCCGACAATCAGATTTCTATCTGCGGTTTTGGTCATTCACTTTCTCTTCGTTCTTCTTCCAGCCAACTGCCATCCCGGTGTCGTATCGAAGATCCACGTAAGCAACCCGCTCACGGGGTTCGATGACCGGAAAGGCATCGATAAACCGCTGCAGTCGAAGCGCGATATCCGAGCGCCCCAAAAACAGCTGAATGTTGCCATCCAGGGTCAGTTCCCAGGCATGGCGAGGGGTCAGATTCACCCCCAGCAGCTTGTATCCTCTGGCCGCCAGCTGCGCCTCGTACTGACGGCTGGCCTCCAGCACCTTGACGGCCTGATCTTCCGGCCCGGACAGCTGCATCAGGGGGGTCTTCACCCTGTCCGGCGCACTGAACACCTCACCCTTGGTGTTGACGAAGCGGTTGCCGTTCCAGCGTGCCGCTACCGCCTGTTCGGTGAGGTAGACCTTGATCTTGTTGGGCCACTTCTTGCGTACCGAGACCTGGGCCACCCAAGGCAAGGCGTTCAACCGCGCCTGCAATTCGTTCACGTCCAACTCGAAGAAGTTGCGCAGTTCGGCGCCATCCAGCACGGCGCTGCGCAGTTCATCGGTTTGCAAATACTGGTGTTGCCCCTGCAGCAACAGCTCGCTCATGGGCAACCGATTGGCATCCGTCAGCCAATCTTTAACATCCAGCGCGGTCTGGTAGAGGCCCCACATGACCAGGAGGAAAAATCCCACCCCGGCGATGAAGCCTCCCTTGGTGCGCCCTTGTGCCCTTGCCTCCACCCGATCGATCCCCGTTTAACGCGCCATGCCGGCCCTTTGCAGGCCGGTTCGCCATTATATAGGCCCCGGCTTGGCGGTCAAAATACTCATTGGGCCCTCAGGCGCCGGATTTCATGCTCTCGATGCTCAATTTCATCTCGCCGAGACGCCGTGCCAGCGCCCCGACGTTCCCTGCCCCCTGGGTCAACACCAGATCGCCCTCGCCGACCAGGCCGGCCAGTACCGCCGGCACATCGTCCGGCGTCGCGACAAAGATGGGTTCCAGACTGCCGCGGGAGCGGATGGAGCGGCACAGGGCGCGACCATCGGCGCCCGGAATAGGCTCTTCACCGGCTGCATAGACCTCCAGCATTACCAGCACGTCCACCTTGGAGAGCACGTCCGCGAAGTCTTCATAGAGATCGCGGGTACGGGTGTAGCGGTGCGGCTGGAACACCATCACCAGTCGCTTCTCGGGCCAACCGGCGCGAGCGGCGTTGATGGTGACCTTGACCTCGCTCGGGTGGTGACCGTAGTCATCCACCAGCATGGCCTTGCCGCGGCCGGTCTCGAACTCGCCATATTGCTGGAAGCGGCGCCCCACCCCTTCAAACTTGGCCAGCGCCCGGATGATGGCATCATCGCCGATCCCGTCCTCGGTGGCGACCGCAATCGCCGCGGCGGCATTGAGGGCGTTGTGGATGCCGGGCAGATTGAGGGTTACCTCCAGCTCGCCGGCATCCTTGCGACGGACCCGGAAACGGCTGCGGTTGCTGGTCTGCACGAAGTCCAGCACCTGCACGTCGGCATCGTCACACAGGCCATAGGTGATGGTGGGACGGGCGATCTCCGGCAGCATGCCGCGGATCACAGGGTCATCCACACACACCACGGCCAGCCCGTAGAACGGCAGGTTGTGCAGGAAGTCGATGAAGGTGGCCTTCAGCTTGGAGAAGTCGCCACCATAGGTGTCCATGTGATCCGCTTCGATGTTGGTCACGATGGAAACCATCGGCTGCAGATGCAGGAAGGAGGCGTCGCTCTCGTCCGCTTCGGCAATCAGATAGCGGCTGCTGCCCAGGCGGGCATTGGTGCCGGCGCTATTGAGCAGCCCCCCGATGACGAAGGTCGGATCCCGGTCCGCTTCGGCATAGATGCTCGCCACCAGACTGGTGGTGGTGGTCTTGCCGTGGGTGCCGGCGATGGCGATGCCGTGACGGAAACGCATCAGCTCGGCCAGCATCTCGGCGCGGCGCACCACGGGGATCCGCAGCTCGCGGGCAGCCAGCAGCTCGGGGTTGTCCTGCTTGATGGCGGTAGAGACCACCACCACGCTCGCCTCGTTCACGTGCTCGGCACTGTGGCCTACGAAGATGTGGGCACCGAGGGACTCGAGCCGTTCGGTCACCGCATTGCGGGCCAGATCCGAGCCGGTCACCTGATAGCCTTCGTTGGCAAGGACTTCAGCGATACCGCCCATCCCGGCCCCACCGATGCCGATGAAGTGAATGCGACGCACCCGGCGCATTTCAGGGATAACGGTACGCAGTTTTGCCAGTTCAACCTTGGTCATAATCATCTCTCGCTCTGCCCAGTCGCCAGGCGTTTGCACTCATCGGCGACCCGCTCGGCGGCATCGGTGATGGCGACGCGACGGGCGGCCTGGGCCATGTTCAATAGGGTTTCCCTGCGCCCGGCAAGCCAGGAGAGACGCGCAGCCAGCGAGGCCGTGGTCAGCTCGGATTGGGGCAGGAATTCAGCCGCACCGCCGTCGACCAGGGTCAGGGCGTTGCGGGTCTGGTGATCATCCACCGCGTGGGGCAGCGGCACAAAGATGGCGGCAACCCCGGCGGCGGCGACTTCGGAGACTGTCAGCGCCCCGGCCCGGCACACCACCAGGTCTGCCCAGGCATAGGCACCGGCCATGTCCTTGATAAATTCACTCACCTCGGCCGCAACGCCCAGCTTGGCGTAGGCCTCAGCCACGGCATCGCGATTGCCCTTGCCGCACTGGTGACGCACCTCGATGGGCACACCGGCCGCCGCCACTGCCGGCGGCACCTGCTCGTTGAGCACCCGTGCTCCCAGACTGCCACCGACGATCAGCAGCCGCAGCGGCTCTGCACTGCTGCGCAGTTGCGGATCCGGCAGGGCAACCACCTCGGGACGCACCGGGTTACCCACCACGGCGGTGCGACGGCTCGGCGCAAAGGCGCCCGGGAAGGCCATCAGCACCCGCTTGGCGAAACGGGCCAGCAGCTTGTTGGTCATGCCGGCCGCAGCATTCTGTTCGTGCAGCAGTAACGGGATGCCGGACAGCCAGGCGGCCACGCCACCCGGACCGGAGGCAAAGCCGCCCATGCCGAGCACCACGTCGGGGCGAATGGTCTTGAGCACCCGGCGCGCCTGCAGCACGGATTTGACGATGCGATAGGGGGCCGCCAGCAGCCGCTTGATGCCATTGCCACGCACCCCCTGGATATCGATGAAGGAGATGGGATAACCATGGGCAGGCACCAGCTCCGCCTCCATCCGGTCGGCGGTGCCGAGCCAGTGAATGGTCCAGCCCTGGGCCTTGAGGCGATCGGCCACGGCCAGACCGGGGAACACGTGGCCCCCGGTACCACCTGCCATCACCAACAGCGTCTTGCTCACTAAACCTCCCGCACGCGCGCCTGGGCACTGGCCTGACGCAACTCGAAATCGATACGAATCAACATGCTCACCGCCACCATCATGATGATGAGGCTCGAACCACCATAACTGACCAGCGGCAGGGTCAGACCCTTGGTCGGCATCATGCCACTGGCGGCGCCGACGTTGACGAAGGTCTGGAAGCTGAACCAGATGCCGATGCCGATGGCCAGATAGCCTTCATACAGCCGCTCCGCCACCAGTGCCTGGTGGCCCAGCTTGAGCGCCTTGACCGAGAGCGCGAAGATGAGGAAGAGCGCGCCCAGCACGCCCACATACCCCAGCTCTTCACCCAGGATTGCAAACACGAAGTCGGTGTGGGCTTCCGGCAGGTACTCCATCTTCTGGATGGAGTTACCGAGCCCCTCGCCAAACCAGCTGCCACGGCCAAACGCCATCAGCGACTGGGTCAGCTGGTAGCCGCTGCCAAATGGATCGGCCCAGGGGTCGAGGAAGGAGGTGACCCGCCGCATCCGGTAGGGCTCGGCGATGATCAGGGTCACTACCGCGCTCACCCCCACCAGGATGAGGCCGATGAACTGTACCAGGCGGGCGCCGGCCAGAAACAGCATGCCCAGCGACGTCACGAACATCACCACCACAGAACCCAGATCGGGCTGTGCCAGCAGCAGGATGGCCACCACGAACAGCACAGCCATCGGCTTCATGAAGCCGATGAAGCGCTCGCGCACCTCGCTCTGGCGGCGTACCAGGTAGCCGGCCAGATAGACGAACAATGCCAGCTTGCCAAACTCGGCCGGCTGCAGGTTGAAGGGGCCGAGCGGCAACCAGCGCACCGAGCCGTTGACGCTGCGCCCCACCAGCAGCACCAGCACCAGCATGACGATGGCCAGCAGCAGCATGGGGCCGTTGTAGTGTTGCCAGCGGGCCATGGGCACCTGCAGCACGAACCAGGAGACCCCGAGCGCCATCAGTAGAAACAGACCGTGGCGCTTCACGAACATGAAGGGATCGTTGTTGATGGCGATCCCCTCCGGGATGGAGGCGGAGGCCACGATCACCAGCCCCACCGCCATCAGCGCCAGCGCCAGCACCACCAGCTGTCGGTCGTAGAGACCGGCAGGGCGTGCCGGCAACAGCCAGCGCTGCAGGAAGCCCGCTACCGCGCGCAGGGCGTTCATAAGGCCATCACCAGCTCGGTGAAACGATCACCGCGCGCTTCGAAGGACTTGAACTGGTCCAGGCTGGCACAGGCGGGTGCCAGCAGCACCCAGTCGCCGGGCCTGGCATCGGCAGCCGCCTTGGCGACCGCAGCGTCGAGATCGGCAACCCGCTCGGTCTGCTCACCCAGTGCCAGCAGCACCTCGGCATCCTGGCCGAAACAGTACATGTGATCGATCTGACTGCCGAGCAGCGCCTGCACCGGGCCGAAATCCTGGCCCTTGCCCTGGCCGCCGGCCAGCAGCAGCAGACGGCCTTTCACCGATTCACGCACCCCGGCCACGGCGGCCAGGGTCGCCCCCACGTTGGTGGCCTTGGAGTCGTTGATCCAGCGCACCCCGTTCACCTCGCGCACGAAACGGGCGCGGTGGGGCAACCCCTCGAAGCGGCGCAGCACGGCGAGCTGGGGCTCGCGCGGAATGCCCACAGCATCGCACAGGGCCATGGCGGCCAGGGCGTTGGCCTGGTTGTGGGCACCGACGATCTTCATCTCGTCTACCGCCAGCAGCGGCTCGCCGTGCAGGGTCAGCCACTGACACCCCTCCAGCTCGCAGCGGCCGTAACCGTTGCAGTCAAGGCCGAAGCTCTGCCACACCTGGCCCACGTCGGGCAGGGTCTGGGCATCGTCACGGTTCACCAGAATGTGCTGGGAGTGCTGATGGATCTCCATCTTGGCGGCGCGATAGTCGGCCATGCCCTGATAGCGATCCATATGATCTTCACTGAGGTTCAATACCACGGAAGCGGCGGCGCGCAGGCTGTGGGTGGTCTCCAGCTGGAAGCTGGAGAGCTCCAGCACGCAGAGATCCATCGGCTGCTTGAGCAGCTCAAGCGCCGGCGTGCCTATGTTGCCCCCCACCCCGACCTTGAGGCCGGCCTCGGCGATCATCTCGCCCACCAGGGTAGTCACTGTGCTCTTGCCGTTGGAGCCGGTGATGGCGATGACCGGCACTTCGGTGTCGCGCACGAACAGCTCGATGTCACCGATGATCTGCACTCCGCACTCGGCGGCGGCTTTCAGCTCGGGGGTGGCCAAGGCGATGCCCGGACTCGCCACTATCATGTGCGCCTGCTTGAGGCGCTCGCCGTCCAGCCCGTGAATGAGCTCCACCTCAGGTGGCAGCTGATCCTTGCCGGGCGGGTTGGCGCGGGTGTCCATCACCAGCGGCGTGACGCCACGGCCGAGGAAGTAGTCGACGCAGGAGAGTCCGGTTTTGCCGAGTCCGATGATGATGACCATGGCTTACCTCACCTTCAGGGTGGCAAGGCCGAGCAGCACCAGCATGAGGGTGATGATCCAGAAGCGCACGATGACGCGCGGCTCAGGCCAGCCCTTCTTCTCATAGTGGTGATGGATCGGCGCCATACGGAAGATGCGCACGCCGCGCAGCTTGTAGGAACCTACCTGCAGGATCACGGAGACGGTCTCCATCACGAAGACCCCGCCCATGATCACCAGCAGGAACTCCTGACGCACCAGCACGGCGATGGTGCCGAGCGCGCCGCCCAGCGCCAGGGAACCCACGTCCCCCATGAACACCTGGGCCGGATAGGTGTTGAACCAGAGGAACCCCAGACCTGCCCCGACGATGGCGGTACAGACGATCACCAGCTCGGAGGTATAGGGCACATAGGGAATGTGCAGGTAGCTGGCGAAATTGACGTTGCCGGTGGCCCAGGCGATGAAGGCGAAGCCCCCTGCCACCATGACGGTCGGCATGATGGCCAGACCGTCGAGGCCATCGGTCAGGTTGACCGCGTTGGAGGTGCCGACGATGACGAAGTAGGTCAGTACGATGAACATCAGGCCGAGCTGCGGCATCACGTCCTTGAGGAAGGGCACCACCAGCTGGGTCTGACCGTCGTGAGTGGCCGTGGCGTAGAGGAACACCGCCACTCCCAGCGCAACAGCGGATTGCCAGAAGTACTTCCAGCGGGCGATCAGGCCGTCGGTGTTCTTGCGCACCACCTTGAGGTAGTCATCAGCGAAGCCGATGGCGCCGTAGGCACCGAGCACGAACAGCACCAGCCAGACATAGGGGTTGTCGAGACGGCACCAGAGCAGTACCGAGATGAAGATGGCGGCGATGATCATCAGGCCGCCCATGGTCGGGGTGCCTTTCTTGCTCAGGTGCGACTCGGGGCCGTCGTTGCGGATCACCTGTCCGAATTTGAGGATCTGCAGGCGACGGATGAGGCGCGGTCCCATCCAGAGCGCCACCACCAGACCGGTGATGATCGACAGGATGGCCCGAAACGTCAGGTAGGAGAAGACGTTGAAGAAGGTGAAGTGCGGGGTGAGCAGTTCAGCCAGCCAGACTAGCATGTGGCCGACTCCTGATGGTCTTTGACCATCTCGACGATATCTTCCATGCGGGAGCCGCGGGCCCCCTTGACCAGAATCGAAATTTCTTGATGTGTTTTTATCATTTGCGCAAGCACTTCAAACAACGACGCCTTGTTATCGAAATGTCGACCAGCCGCGGCATCTGCGGTATGGCGACTGTCTTCTCCCACTGTCAACACGGCATCCAGGCCGCGCTCGCGGGCATGATGGCCAACCCGGGCATGTTGCTCGGCAGACTCCTCACCCAGTTCCCGCATGTCACCAAACACCAGCACCTTGAAGCCGCTCATGGCGGTCAGGGCATCGATGCCCGCCAGCACGGATTCCACGCTGGCGTTGTAGGTGTCGTCCACCAGGGTGAGACCACCCCAACGCTGGACACAGAAGCGCCCCTTGACCGGCGCCATCTGCTCGATCCCGGCCTTGACCGAGGCGAGCGAAGCCCCCAGGGCCAGACAGCCGGCCGTGGCGGCCAGCGCATTGGCCACATTGTGGCGACCAGGAATGGCCAGGGTCAGCGCCACTTCGCCCTGCGGGGTCACCATGACGAACTCGGCACAGCCCTGAGCGTTGAGTACCACGTCACGGGCATGATACGGCTGACGCTGATCGTCGATGGAGAAGGCGCAGTGAATGCCGCGCTCCTGCCACTTGGGCCAGAACTCGTTGTCGGCGTTGACGATGGCGGTGCCACCTTCGCACAGCCCCTCGAAGATTTCGCTCTTGGCGTGGAAGATCCCCTCAAGAGAACCAAAACCCTCGAGATGAGCCGCCGCCACGTTGTTGATGATGGCGGCATCAGGCTTGGCCAGTGAGGTGGTCCAGGCGATCTCGCCCGGGTGGTTGGCCCCCAGCTCCATCACTGCGAACTGGTGTTGCGGCTCGAGGCGCAGCAAGGTCAGCGGTACCCCCACCTCGTTGTTGAAGTTGCCGGCGGTGGCCAGCACTTCCCCTTCCTCGCGCAGGATGGCAGTCGCCATCTCCTTCACCGTGGTCTTGCCGCAGCTGCCGGTGATGGCCAGCACTTTCGGGTTGATGCGATCGCGCACCAGCCGGCCGAGGCAACCCAGCCCCTTGAGGGTATCGGCCACCACCAGCTGGGGGATCGCCAGCGGCAGCTCACGCTCCACCAGCAGGGCGGAGGCACCGGCGGCCACAGCCTGGTCGCAGAAATCGTGGGCATCGAAACGCTCGCCGCGCAGCGCCACGAACAGCGCGCCGGCGCCCAGGGTACGGGTGTCGGTACTGACAGCCGTGATCGCTTCGTCTTCACCAATCAGACGGGCATCGAGTACCTGCGCCAGCTCGGCAAGCCTGAGGGTCATCATGCGAATGACTCCAATAATGTGTGCAAGGCGGCCGCGACGGTTTCCCGGTCGCTGTAGTGCCGCTTGTCGGTTCCAATGATCTGATAATCCTCGTGGCCTTTACCTGCCACCAGGATGATGTCCTGTTTGCTCGCCTGGCTCAGCGCCAGCTGGATCGCCTTGACCCTGTCGTGCTCGATCTGCACGGCGCCGGGATCGCGAAGACCCGCCACCATGTCGGCCATGATCCGGGCCGGCTCCTCGGTACGGGGGTTGTCGTCGGTCAGGATCACGCGATCCGCATGCAGCTCGGCCATGGCGGCCATCATGGGGCGCTTGCCGCGATCCCGATCGCCGCCACATCCCACCAGGCACCAGAGCCGTCCTTCACAGTGCACCCGCAGGGCCTGCAGCGCCTTCTCCAGCGCATCCGGCGTGTGGGCATAATCGACCACGGCGAGCGGCGCCTTGCCGCCACCGAAACACTCCATACGACCGGTCACCGGCTGCAGTTGTGGTGCGCTGGCCAGCAACTCGTCGAAGTCATAACCGAGCACCAGCATGGCGCCCATCGCGGCCAGCACGTTGCTGACGTTGAAGCGCCCGAGCAAGGGGGCGGATAATACACCATTCCCCCAACTGGAGTTAATCTGCGTGCGAAAACCTTGCTGGTGGAAATGGGGGTCTTGCGCCGTCAGCTGTCGCCCCGGGTGATTGGCCACCGGGCCGTGCACGCTGAACGCCACCGCGGTCGGATAAGCGGCCAGCCACTGGCGACCCAGGCGGTCATCGGCATTGAGCACGGCGCAAGGTTCGGCCACCAGTTTCAGCAGCTCTTCCTTGGCGGCGCCATAGGCCTCCATGGTGCCGTGATAGTCCAGATGATCCCGGCTCAGGTTGGTGAACACGGCAGCGGCAAACGGCAGGGCAGCCACGCGATGCTGCACCAGACCGTGGCTGGAAACCTCCATCGCCACCAGATCCGCCCCCTGCGCCTGCAGGGCGGCCAGATTGGCCTGCACCTGCAGCGCGCTGCCGGTGGTGTTCTCAGCTTCGATAAGATCGCCGAACAGGCCGTTGCCGATCGTGCCCATCACCCCGGCCTTGCCCCCCAGCAGGGTGCGCCAGTTGGCGACCAGCAGTGCCGTGGTGCTCTTGCCGTTGGTGCCTGTGATGCCCACCAGCGCCAGCTTGCTGGCCGGCTGGTCGTAGAAATAGCCGGCCAGCTCGGAGAGGCGGGCCGGCAGATTGGGCACGCCGATGCAGGGCACGGCCAGCGTTGGGGCCACGAATTCCCCGTCCTCTTCAAACAGTACGGCGGTCGCTCCCTGAGCCACCGCCTGTTCGATAAACCGTCTGCCATCCACCTGATGCCCGCGAATCGCCACGAAGAGACAACCGGGCCCGACGCGCCGACTGTCCAGCTGGATGTCGGTGAGTGCGAGCGCCGGGGCAGTAATGCCAAAAGGGCGCATCAGCTGATCAAGTGCGCGGGACAACATTGGAAGCCTCCGTACGGGCAAGTTTGGTGGGTACCGCTGGCGGCACCGCGTCGGGACGAATATTGAAGAGTTGCAGCACCCCGCCCATGGCTTCGGCAAACGGCGGGGTCGCCACGGCGCCACCGTAGTAGGCATCGCCCTTGGGCTCGTTGATCACCACCACCATAACGAAGCGCGGGTTGCTGGCCGGGGCGAAGCCGGCGAACCAGGCCATGTAATCCTTGCCGTAGCCGCCGGCCACGGCGACCTTGGCGGTACCACTCTTGCCGCCGACCCGGTAGCCCGGGATCTTGGCTTTCGGAATGGCATTGTCGACCACATACTCCAGCGCCTGCAGCATGGCGGTGGCGTTGTTGTGGTCGATGACTTGCTCACCCTTGGGCGGCTCGCTCACCTTGACGATGGAGATGGGCACCCGCTTGCCCTTGTTGGCCAGGGTGGCATAGGCGGAGGCCAGCTGCAGCGGGGTCACCCGCAGGCCATAGCCGAACGACAGAGTGGCCCGTTCGATATCGGACCAGCGCCGGCGCTGGGGCAGCATGCCGCTGCTCTCGCCCATCAGGCCGCTGCCGGTATCCATCCCGAAGCCCACCATGCTGAGGGTGTTGATCATCTCCTGGGCCGGCATCCGCAGTGCGATGCGCGACATGCCGATGTTGGAGGAGTAGCGCAGGATGTCGTACAGGTTGGTCGCTTTGTGAATACTCACGTCGCGGATCTGCTTGGCCCCGATGAACAGGGGGCCACCCTGGATGGTGTCCTTCCAGCTGGTGACGCCAGCCTGCAGGGCACTCAGCAGGATCAGGGGTTTGACGGTGGAGCCCGGTTCATAGGTGTCGGTCACCACCCGGTTGCGCACCCGGAAACTCTGGTACTGACCGCGGTTGTTGGGGTTGTAGGAGGGGGTATTGACCATGGCGAGCACCTCGCCGGTCTTCACGTCCAGCATCACCATGGAGCCGGAGGTCGCCTTGTTCTCGTCGGTGGCCCGCTTGAGTGCCCGGTAGGCCAGCGCCTGTACCCGCTGATCGATGCTCAGCTGCAGATCGTTGGCGTTCTTGCCCTCTTTCACCAGCCCGAGCCGCTCGATGACCCGACCCTGCCGGTCCTTGCGCACCCGCATCTCGCCCGGGGTCGCGGTCAGCCATTCGTCATAGCTGCGCTCGATCCCCTCGATGCCATGCCCATCGATGTTGGTCACCCCCACCAGATGGGCGCTGATCTCGCCGGTCGGATAGAAACGGCGCGACTCCGGACGTAGGTAGATGCCGCCCAGCTTGAGCCCCTTGATGTACTCAGACACCGCCGGCGTCACCTGCCGCTGCAGGTAGACGAAGCGCTTGCTCGGGTTGGATATGCGGTGCTTGAGGGTATTGATGTCGAGCTTGAGCACGGCGGAGAGCGCCATCCAGGCCCGTTCGTTGTGGATGGCACCGGATTCATGCACCGTCTTGGGATCGGCCCACACCGCTTCGACCGGTACCGACACCGCCAGCTGTTCGCCGTTGCGATCGGTGATCATGCCACGCACCGCCTGGGTGGAGGTGGTGCGCAGCGAGCGCATGTCCCCCTCCTGACGCAGCCTGTCCGGGTCGATCACCTGGATCCAGGCCAGCCGCAGGATCAAGCCGGCAAACGCAATGCCGATGAAAAACACCAGCGTGCGAAAGCGCCACGGATAGAGTGACGGAGCTTTGACCTTGGGTTGGGCCTTGGCGGATGCCTTGCGTTTCATGGTTGTGTAATTACCTTCTCGGTGGTCACCAGCGGGCGAGCCATCTGCAACTTGTCCATGGCCAGACTCGCGACCCGGGAGTGCTCTGCCAGCGTGCCCTGCTCCAGCAGCAAGTGGCGCCACTCGATGTTGAGCCGATCCTCCTCCGCCATCAGGTCATTCTGCTTGGCGGTGAGGCCGCGAGTCATGTTGGTCACCAGGATCACGGCAAAGGCGGTGATCAGCACGGCGATGGCCAGCACCACCTGCAGCTTGTGCCGCCAGAGATCGCCGAGGATCTCCCTGGCCAGATGAACACGCACCTCGCTCATGGCTTACTCCGCCAGCCGCTGGGCCACCCGCAGCACCGAGCTGCGTGACCGGCTGTTTTCGTTGACTTCATGCTCGGAAGGCTTGAGCGCCTTGCCGACCGATTTCAGTTTGCGACCGCCGGCCAGCTGGGCCTCGGTCAGCGGAATGCCGTGCGGCACTTCCGGGCCTTTCTCGTGCTTGCGGATGAAGTGCTTCACCAGCCGGTCTTCCAGCGAGTGGAAGCTGATGACGGAGAGGCGGCCGTGGGGGGCCAGCACTTCCAGGGCCCCGTTGAGTGCGGTCTCGATCTCGTCCAGTTCGCTGTTGATGTAGATGCGGATGGCCTGGAAGCTGCGGGTGGCAGCGTGCTTGCCCTTTTCCTTGTTCGGATTGACCCGGGCGATCATCTCCGCCAGCTGGCGGGTGCGAACATAGGGCTCGGTGACCCGGTCATGCACGATGGCGCGGGCAATCTTCTTGGCAAAGCGCTCCTCGCCAAAGGTCTTCAGTACCCAGGCGATGTCGTCCACGTCAGCCCTGGCCAGCCATTCGGCGGCGCTCTGACCGGAAGTGGGATCCATCCGCATGTCGAGCGGGCCGTCCTTCATGAAGCTGAAACCGCGCTCGGCATCGTCCAGCTGGGGGGAAGAAACCCCCAGATCCAGCAGGAAGCCATCGACCTTGCCCAGCAGGCCGCGCTCACTCAGGTAGGTGGTGATGCCGGAAAACGGGCCGTGCACGATCTCAAAACGCGGATCCTGGATCTTGGCCGCTTCGGCGATGGCCTGAGGATCCCGATCAATGGCGATCAGGCGGCCATTGGGGCCCAGCTGCTGCAGGATAAGGCGCGAGTGACCGCCCCGGCCAAACGTACCGTCGACGTAGATGCCGTCCGGCTTGATGGCCAGCCCTTCGACGGCTTCGTGCAGCAGCACTGTGATGTGTTCAGCGGCTTGGGTCATTTATAAAGAAAAATCCTGTAGTCGTGGCGAGCTTGCCCAGTCATCCTCGGGCAGGCCCTGAATGTCGTCATTGACCTGTTGTTGCCAGCGGGCTTCATCCCACAGCTCAAATTTGTTGAGCTGGCCCACCAGCATGATTTTCTTGTCCAGCCCCGCGTGGCTGCGCAGTGGCTGGCTGAGCAGCAGACGGCCATTGCCGTCCAGCTCGCATTCGGTCGCATGCCCGAGCAACAACCGCTGCAGGCGGCGCTCCAGGGGATTCATGCTGGAGAGGGTCTTGAGCTTGCGCTCGATCTCTTCCCATTCGTTCAGGGGGTAAAGCAGCAGACAGGGGTGGGCAATATCGATGGTGCAGACCAGCTGGCCCTCGCTCTCGTCGCGCAGCCAATCACGGTACTTGGTCGGAATCGCCAATCGCCCCTTGCTGTCCAGGCTGATGGCATGCGCACCACGCAACAAATTGCAGTCCCTGAAGATGAGTTAAAGGGGGCAAACCGCCCAGTAAAAACCACTTTGATCCACTTTTCCCCACCTTGAAGTTTAAGGACGTGCTGAGGGCTTTTCAAGCGAGGATCTCGGGCATGGGGAACATATTGACGCAGCATTTTCGCAGCGAGGATTAAATGAGTTGATTTTCCACAAGTTATTTGTGTTAGCCGCAATTCGATTAATTTTCGGCAATTAAAAAACTGACGAGTTGCGCGAATAAACATCAGCCATGCAGGTCACGCTTCTCCAGCGCCATCACAATACTGACATCATGGACAAAAACCACATAACAGATTGATATAAAACACATTTGTTAAGCATGGCCAGCCCGATAGTAAATATTCCGAGTCAACCGAGACAGTATTTTTCGGTTAATAAAAAGAGCCTTGCGATAAATCGCAAGGCTCTTCAGGAAAGAGGTCGGAGTCGGCCTGTAAGCCGGGTTCTGTACCGGGTTGCCCCGGGTAGCAATCATTCCTCTAGGCCAGCAATCGCTCGCTGGCTCAAGCAACCTACCCGCCCCCAACGCGGGCCGCGCCAATAGGGGCCTATTTGGTCTTGCTTCGGGTGGAGTTTACCGTGCCACGAACTGTTGCCAGTCGCGCGGTGCGCTCTTACCGCACCCTTTCACCCTTACCTGATCCCTTGCGGGCCATCGGCGGTCTGCTCTCTGTTGCACTGGTCGTAGGCTCGCGCCCCCCAGGCGTTACCTGGCACCCTGCCCTATGAAGCCCGGACTTTCCTCCCCTCCGCCCGTCTGTCCCGAGGGACACAACGACGAAGCAGCGATTGCCCAGCCAACTCCGAGGCGCGGATTATAGCCTCGTGATGCCGGCGGGGTAAACCGGCAATTCCCGTTTACGGCAATTAATAGTGCTCGAGACCGTACTTGTAGAGGGCATTCTTCTTCACGCCGTGGATCTCGGCGGTCAGCGCCGCCGCTTTTTTCAGCGGCAGCTCGGCCACCAGCAGCCCCAGGGTGCGGATTGCCTCAGCGGGCAAGGACTCTTCGTCCTTGCTCGCCCCCGCCACCACCAGCACGATCTCGCCGCGGCAGCGGTTGTCATCTTCGCCGAGCCAGGTCAGCATCTCGGAGGCTGGCAGACCGTGGATCGACTCGAAGGTCTTGGTCAGCTCGCGGCACACCACCACCTGGCGCTCACCCAGAATGCGGGCGATCGCTTCCACCGTCTCCTGCACCCGGCGCGGCGATTCGTAGAACACCAGCGAGCGGGTGTCCTCAATCACGGCCTGCAGACGATCATCACGCCCCTTGGCTTTCGCCGGCAGAAAACCCTCGAAGGCGAAACGGTCGGTAGGCAACCCGGCGGCGGAGAGCGCCGTGATGGCGGCGCAGGGGCCGGGCAGCGGCACTACTTTCACCCCGGCTTCGCGACAACGGGTGACCAGGTGATAACCGGGGTCGCTGATGAGTGGCGTGCCCGCGTCGGAGACCAGGGCCACGCTCTTGCCCTCCTTGATACGGCCGATCAGCACGTCGGCTTTCTGCTGTTCGTTGTGATCATGCAGCGCAAAGGTCGGTACCGAGATCTGGTAGTGGCTGAGCAGGATGCCGGTATGACGGGTATCCTCGGCGGCCACCAGATCGACGCTGCGCAGCACATCCAGTGCTCGCTGGGTGATGTCGGCCAGATTGCCGATCGGAGTGGGGACTATATACAGGGTTGGGATGTCACTCATGGGAGCTCCGAGTGTCCCGACAATTGTGTCGCCATATTGGCCCGTTTACACTATGGAGAATTTCAACACTGGTCGGGGAATGAACTTGAACCGGGTTATAAAGCAGCTAAGTGTATCACGACTCTTCGGCATCCTACTCGCGGCAGTCCTGCTCGCCGCCTGTGCGTCGGAGCCCAATCAACCCGCTGGCCAGTCCGGCATGCCGTCGGCCTTCTCGGATCTCACCAAGAATGCCCAGTGGTATCTGGCCCAGGTGGACCCGGCCAAACCGGCCGAAGCCTTCACCTGGCAAGTGATGGCGGCGCGCAGCTATCTGGCGCTCGGTCAGGCCAAGCCGGCCGCGGCCCTGTTCCAGCAATTGCAGAAGCAAGCCCAGAGCGCCGAGCAGAAGGCCCAGCTGCAACTGCTGCAGGCTCACCTGCTGCTCGCCCAGGGCAATGCCAATCAGGCGCTGATCCTGCTGGAAGGCAAGCCCGATGTGGCGCTGGATGCTGATACCCAGAAGGACTGGTACCGCCAGCGCGTGGTGCTGCAGCTCGACATCAACAACAAGTTTGGTGCCGCCAAGTCGCTGATCCTGCTGGAACCCTACCTGGCCCAGAATGAGCTGGCCACCAATCATCAGCAGATCTGGTCCCTGCTCAAGAGCATGACCCCTTCTACCCTGCAGGCGCTGGAAGAGGCACCGGCCCCCGATGTCACCACCGGCTGGCTGCGGCTGGCAGCGCTGGTGAATGAATTCGGTGCCCAGCCCAATCAGCTGGCTCGCCAGCTGGCCGGCTGGAAACAGGCCTTCCCGAACCACCCGGCCCAGAAAGACATGCCGGCCGGACTCGGTGATCTGGCCACCAGCAACATCAATGCCCTGCAGCAGATCGCCGTCTTCCTGCCGCTGTCCGGCAACCTAGAACCGCAGGGTGCGGCAATCCGCAACGGCATGCTGATGTCTTACAAGGAAAATCAGAGCCAGTTTACCCTGAACTTCTACGATACCCAGACCAAGTCGACGGCGGATCTCTACAAGCAGGCCATTCAGGAAGGGGCCAACATGATCATCGGCCCGCTGCTCAAAGACCGAGTCGAAGAGCTGCTCAAGGCCAATCCGACCGTGCTGGTACTGGCGCTCAACGAACTGGACAAACCGATCGTCAACGACACCACCTATTACTTCTCCCTCTCTGCCGCCGCCGATGCAACGCAGGCTGCCCAGTACCTCTATGGCCAGGGTTATCGTAAGCCCCTGCTCATCGCGGCACAGGGGCGGATCGGTTACAGCAGCATCAAGGCGTTTGAACAGGCCTGGGCAACCGTAAGCCAGGACAAACCGGTCGTGGCCACTTTCGGTGCCCGCAACGAAGTTCAGGGTATGGTCAAGAATGCGTTGAGCGGCCGCTCCACCGCCCGGGCTGGCGAAGTGGTTCAGCTCTCCGCTGCCGCCCCGCGCAGCATCGACGTGGTCTATGTGGTCGCCAACAGCCTGGAGACCCGGATGATCAAGCCCTACGTCGACATCTCGGTCAATCCGATGGGCAGCCTGCCGATCTACAGCAGCTCGCGCAGCTACGACAGCGCCACCACCGAGGTGGCCTCCGAGCTCAACGGCATGCACATCTCCGACATGCCGCTGCTGCTTGGCGGTTACGAGAAGCAGCGCGAGCAGATCGCCCTGCTTTGGCCGCAGACCCAGGGCGACCTGCTGCGTCTGTTTGCGCTGGGCTATGACGCCGTCAGCCTGGCGGAGAACCTGCAGCAGATGCGCAAGGTCAACGCCATGCAGCAGCCCGGCATGAGCGGTCAACTGAGCGTGGATGCCGGCGGCAACATAGTGCGGGTACTGGACTGGGCCACCTACCAGAATGGCAAGCTGGTCAGTGACAGTGCCATGCCCCAGCTCGAGGGAGTCCCCCATGAAGGTACTTCTGGCACGGATGCGCCGGCAGTTACAGAACCTGTTCCCGTCACCAACGAGCAAGGGACAGCACTTTGAGCAGGTAGCGGAGCGCTGGTTGCAGGCCCGCGGCCTGCAACCCGTGACCCGCAACTATCGCTGCCGGGGCGGCGAGATCGATCTCGTCATGCGCCAGGGGGAGACCCTGGTGTTCGTCGAGGTTCGCTATCGCGCCCAGGCCAGCCACGGCGGCGCCGCCAGCTCCGTCACCCGACGCAAACAGCACAAGATCGTGCTGGCGGCACGCCACTATTTCAAGCAACATGCCATCAACGAGGCCAACCAGGCCTGCCGATTCGATGTGATCGCGTTCGAAGGCGACCAGCCGGACTGGATCCAGAACGCATTTTAAGAGGACCCCATGACTGACCGCATCAAAGAAAACTACACCGAGAGCATCCAGACCAAGATAGCCGCCGCCGAGGCGCTGCCGGATGCCATCCATACTGCAGCCCAGATGCTGACCATCTGTCTGCTCAATGGCCACAAGGTGATGGCATGCGGCAATGGTCCCTCCGCAGCACTGGCCCAGCTGTTCATCTCTGAACTGGTCAACTGCTACGAAACCGAGCGCCCCTCCCTGCCCGGCATGGCGCTGACCCCGGACATGGCAACCATCAGTGCCATCGCCACCGACCACGGCTTTGAAGAGGTGTACGCCAAGCAGATCCGTGCACTCGGTCAGCCCGGCGACATCCTGGTGGTCATCACCACCACGGGTAACAGTCGCAGCCTGATCAAGGCCGCCGAGGCCGCCCTCTCCCGCGACATGACCATAGTGGTGCTGGGTGGCGGTGATGGCGGCGAGATCGCCGGTCTGCTCGGTCCCAACGATGTGGAAATCCGGGTGCCATCTGCCCGTCGCCCCCGCATTCTGGAAGTGAACCTGTTGACCCTGCACTGCCTGTGTGATCTCATCGACCAGACTCTTTTCCCGCAACAGGAAGATTGAAACCATGAAGAAGCAAACGATCCTGCTCGGCCTGCTGGCCGGCACCCTGCTGCTGCAAGGTTGTGCGGCCGTGGTGGTCGGTGGTGCCGCCGGTACCGCCAAGGCTTCCGGCGATCGCCGCACCCTGGGCGCCCAATGGGACGATCAGGCCATCGAACTGAAGGCGGCCAACCTGCTGGCCGACAACAAGCCGCTGAGCGCGGCCAGCAAGATCAGTGTCTACAGCAACAACGGCCGGGTACTGCTGGTCGGTCAGACACCTTCTGACGCTTACAAGCTCGAGGCTGGCAAGATAGTGGCCCGCATCGAGGGGGTGCGCCACGTCTACAACGAGCTGCGCCTCGGCCAGCCGGTCAGCATAGGGGTACGCAGCAACGACACCTGGATCACCTCCAAGGTGCGGGCTGACATGCTGGGCGCCAAGAACTTCGACAGCGCCAAGGTCAAGGTGGTCACCGAGAATGGCGAGGTGTTCCTGATTGGCCTGGTGACCCGCCAGGAGGGGGATCAGGCCGTCGAGATCGCCCGCCACGTCAGCGGTGTGAAGCGCGTGATCAAGGCCTTCGAGTTTGCCCAGAACTGACCCTGTTGATCGCCATAAAAAAACGCAGCCAATTGGCTGCGTTTTTTATTTGATGACCTTCAGGGTCGGACGACCGCTCGGGCGCGGCGGTTCCGGCTCGGGCTCCACCGGCGTTTCGGCCTGCTCCAACCAGAGATCATAGCCAGGCTCGGGCGGGAACATGGTGCCCACGCCGTTTTCCCGGGCATGAATGGCCAGCACGGCCGCCATCGGGATGTAGACCTGCTGGGAAACCCCACCAAAACGGGCGCTGAAGCTGATGGCATCATTGTCCATGTGGAACTGCCCAACCGCGCGAGGTGCGATGTTCAGCACTATCTGTCCATCCTGGACGAACTGCATCGGCACCATCACATGGGGGATGTTGACGTTGACCACCAGGTGAGGGGTCAGGTCATTGTCCAGCAACCAGTCAAAGAACGCCCGCAACAGATACGGGCGACTGGGCGTCATCGTCGGTTCCATGCTCATACGCCGGCGCGGATCTCGCGCTCGGCTTCGGTCAGGGAAGCCTGGAAGGATTCACGTTCGAACAGACGAACCATGTAGGCCTTCAGCTCTTTGGCACCACGACCGGTGAAGTCGATACCCAGGCTTGGCAGACGCCACAGCAGCGGGGCCATGTAGCAGTCGACCAGACCGAACTCTTCGCTCATGAAATAGGGCATCTCACCGAAGATGGGGGCGATGGCCAGCAGGTTGTCCCGCAGCTCGGCACGCGCCGCATCCACGTCGGTACCCGCCATGATCTTGTCGGCCAGGGAGTACCAGTCCAGCTCGATGCGATGCATCATCAGACGGCTGTTGCCGCGCGCCACCGGGTATACCGGCATCAGGGGCGGGTGCGGGAAACGCTCGTCCAGATATTCCATGATGATGCGCGAGGTGTAGAGCGCCAGCTCCCGATCGACCAGGGTAGGTACAGTGTTGTACGGGTTCAGCTCGGCCAGCTCATCCGGCAGGTTGGCAGGGTCTACCTGGCAAATATCTACGCTAACACCCTTCTCCGCCAGGACAATGCGCACCTGATGGCTGAACATGTCGTTGGCACCGGAAAACAGCGTCATTACCGAACGCTTATTGGCAGCTACAGCCATTGAACCCTCCCGTCATTAAAAAGCAGAAACGGCAATGAAGCATCTTGGACTTCATTGCCGTGCATTATATTACCCGGATCTGGTCGCTTAGTGAACGTCGCGCCAGAATTCCTTCTTCAACAGCACAGTGAAGATGAAGAAGATCACGATGAAACCAAGCACCCAGAAGCCCATGCGTTCGCGCTCCTGTAGTACCGGTTCAGCCGAGTAGACCAAGAAGTTTACCAGATCCAGCACCGTCTGATCATACTCTTCGTTATTCATTTCACCGTTGCCGTCAGATTTGATGCTGACAACCTGCTGAACGTCGACACCATCGACCTGGTGGGTCGCAAACTCGGCGCGGGGCGTCCCCTGCAGCGGCTCCAGCACGTGAGGCATGCCCACGGACGGGAACACGGCGTTGTTCACCCCGAATGGACGGGTCTCGTCCACGTAGAAGGAACGCAGATAGGTGTAGATCCAGTCCGCACCACGCACCCGGGCGACCAGCGTCAGATCGGGGGGCGGCGCACCGAACCACTTGGCCGCATCCTTGTCCGGCACCGAGTTTTCCATCAGATCACCGATCTTGGCGCCATTGACGATCAGATTGGCCGCCATCAGGTCTTCCGGGATGCCGATGTCTGCCGCCACCCGGTTGTAACGCTGGTACTGGGTGCTGTGACAGCCAAAGCAGTAGTTCATGAAGGTGGCGGCACCACGCTGCAGGGACGCCTTGTCGTTCAGATCATAGTGAGCCTTGTCCAGATGCACGGCCCCGGTGTTGGCAAACACCAGTGACGGCAGCAGGGTCAGCACTGCAAATATTATTTTTTTCATTTGAATGTCACCCTTTCCGGCAGCGGCTTGGTGCTTTCATTCTTGCTGTAGAAGAACAGCAGGACGAAGAACCCGAAATAACCCAGGGTACAGATCTGGGCGATCAGCGTCAGGGTCGGAGTCGATGGCAGTACGCCGAGCACCCCGAGAATGATGAAGCAGATCACGAACTGGGCGATGTTCAGCTTGTGCAGGGTGCTGCGATAACGCACCGAACGCACCTTGCAGCGATCCAGCCAGGGCAGCAGGAACAGCACCACGATGGAGAGGCCCATCATGATGACGCCCAGCAGCTTGTCCGGTACCGCCCGCAGAATGGCGTAGAAGGGGGTGAAGTACCAGACGGGTGCGATGTGAGCCGGGGTCTTCAGGCCGTTGGCCACTTCAAAGTTCGGCTTCTCGAGGAAGTAACCCCACATGTCCGGCTTGAAGAAGATGATGGCGCAGAAGAAGAACAGGAAACCGGCTACGCCGATCATGTCCTTGACGGTGAAGTAGGGGTGGAATGCCACCGCATCCAGCGGCCAGCCGTTCTCATCCTTGTGCTTCTTGATGTCGATGCCATCCGGGTTGTTCGAACCCACTTCGTGCAGCGCCAGGATGTGCATGGCAACCAGCATCACCAGCACCAGCGGCAGAGCGATGACGTGCAGCGCGAAGAAGCGGTTGAGGGTAGCGCCAGAGATGACGTAGTCACCCCGGATCCACAGGGTCAGATCGTCGCCGATGACCGGAATGGCACCGAACAGCGAGATGATGACCTGCGCGCCCCAGAAGGACATCTGGCCCCACGGCAGCAGGTAGCCCATGAAGGCTTCCGCCATCAGGCAGAGGAAGATCAGCATGCCGAAGATCCACAGCAGCTCGCGCGGCTTCTGGTAGGAGCCGTAGATCATGCCGCGGAACATGTGCAGGTAGACCACGATGAAGAAGGCGGACGCGCCGGTGGAGTGCATGTAACGCAGCAGCCAGCCGTAATCCACATCCCGCATGATGTACTCCACGGAGGCGAAGGCACCTTCGGCGGAGGGGTTGTAGTTCATGGTCAGCCAGATGCCCGTGATGATCTGGTTGACCAGCACCAGCATGGCGAGCGAGCCAAAGAAGTACCAGAAGTTCAGGTTCTTGGGCGCCGGATACTTGGCCATGTGGTCGTTGTACATGGCGGTGAGCGGAAAACGATAGTCAATCCAGCCCATCAGTTTGGCAAACATGGTCAGGCCTCCTTGCCATCGGCACCGACCAGGATGGTGGTGTCGCTAAGATATTGGTACGGCGGAATGACCAGGTTCAAGGGCGCAGGCACCCCCTGGAACACTCGACCAGCCATGTCGAACTTGGAGCCATGGCATGGGCAGAAGAAACCGGAAGTCACCCCCTGCACCTGTTCGCCGAAGTTGTCCGGCAGGTAGGAGGGAGAGCAGCCCAGGTGGGTACAGATACCGACAGCCACGAAGATCTCCGGCTTGATGGATCTGTAGCCATTGTGGGCATAGTCGGGTTGTTGGGGCTCGTCAGAAGCCGGGTCGCGCAGCTTGTCGTCATGCGCGGCCAGGGCATCCAGTGTCTGTTTGGTGCGTTTCACCACCCAGACCGGCTTGCCTCGCCACTCAACACGGATGAGCTGGCCTGGTTCCAACTTACTGATATCCACTTCAACCGGAGCACCCGCAGCTTTGGCTTTGGCACTCGGGTTCCATGACTTAATAAACGGCACTGCGGTAAAAGCAGCTCCTACCCCACCAACGGCGACCGTTGACCAGGTAAGAAATCTGCGGCGACCGGTATCAACTGGCGCATTGCTCATCCAAAAACTCTCCCATGTGGACTCCGCACATTCTTATTGTGTCCCTGTTCCCCTTTCTTCCGTGACAACAGCGGCGGAAGCGGAGTTACAATTGTCACAGAAAAACCGAGGGAATTTTAAAGAAAAGATAACAACTTGACAAGAAAGAGAAGCGAAGGTCAAAAACAATAAATACACAATTTTTTGTCTTTTGTGACGTGGTGTTAGCAATACCGTTCGTAATATTACCAATAAAAAAAGCCTGGCACATGGCCAGGCTTTTTTGACACTCGCGAGAGTGCGTACAAAAAGCGAATTAACGCTTGGAGTACTGCGGACGCTTACGAGCTTTGTGCAGACCGACTTTCTTACGCTCAACCTTACGGGCATCACGAGTAACAAAGCCAGCTTTACGCAGTTCGGAACGCAGGGTTTCATCGTACTGCATCAGAGCACGAGTGATACCGTGACGGATCGCACCAGCTTGACCGGAGATGCCGCCACCGTTAACGGTGATGAACAGATCCAGTTTCTCGGTCATCTCAACCAGTTCCAGCGGCTGACGAACTACCATGCGGGCGGTCGGACGGCCGAAGTACTGCTCCAGGGAGCGCTGGTTGATTACGATTTTACCGCTACCCGCTTTGATGAATACGCGAGCAGTGGAGCTTTTGCGACGGCCAGTACCGTAGTATTGATTTTCTGCCATGTTGCCAGTTCCCGATTAGATATCCAGTACTTGAGGTTGCTGAGCAGCATGAGCGTGCTCGGCGCCTGCGTAAACTTTCAGTTTACGGAACATGGCACGGCCCAGCGGACCCTTCGGCAGCATGCCTTTGACGGCAGCTTCGATTACCATTTCCGGTTTACGCTGAATCAGCTTGTCGAAGCTGATGGACTTGATACCACCCGGGAAACCGGAGTGAGCGTGGTACATTTTGTCGGTAGATTTCTTACCGGTTACGTGTACCTTCTCGGCGTTTACAACGATGATGTAATCACCGGTGTCAACGTGCGGAGTGTACTCGGCTTTGTGCTTACCACGCAGACGAGCAGCGATCTCGGTTGCGATACGACCCAGAGTTTTACCTTCTGCGTCCACAATGTACCAGTCACGTTTTACGGTTTCTGGCTTGGCAACGAAAGTTTTCATTAAGTTAAACCCAATTACCTGTTACAGACCCAATTGCTTATGGGGGCTCTCCCACAAACAACAAACGATGGCCTACCTGTACCCCTTCGAATACAAGTAAAGCTTAAAGTGTTGCTGTCTTATCGACAGCTGTAACGTGGGCCGGGCGATTATAAGTGAAGTTGCCTTAAATATCACCTGCTAATTTCACTGCCATGAAGCTAGCAAATGTCGCCCGGCCCTACCTGCCGCAGATGCCCATCCGACTGGCAGGCGCGGTATTGTGACTAAGGAAGGTGCACTCTGGCAAGGTATTCGTGCGATTGCATTTCCTGAAGTCGTGAAAGACAACGTTGGAATTCGAAATCCAGCAGCCCGTGACCGTAGAGTTCCTGCATGGGCACCGCCGCCGACATGATGAGCTTGACGTGCCGCTCATAGAACTCGTCCACCATGGCGATGAAGCGGCGCGCCGCATCATCCGTGCCTGCCCCCATGGGCTGCACATTGGCCAGCAGGATGGTGTGAAACAGCCGAGCCAGCTCGATATAGTCGCTCTGGGAACGGGGTGTGCAGCAAAGTTGCTCGAACTCCATATAGAGCACACCTTCCCCCATCCCCAGCGACGCCAGCTGACGGTGGTTGATCTCGACCTGGCCCGGCAGGGCCTGCTGAAGCCCGGTTAATTGTTGAAAATAGAGCTCGAGATTGGATTTTGCCTGCCGATCCAGCGGGAAGTGATAAATCTCCGCCTGCTCCAGCGTGCGCAAGCGATAATCGATACCGCCATCTACGTTAAGTATCTCGCAATGACGCTCTATGAGGGCAATGGCCGGTAGAAAACGGGCACGTTGCAAGCCGTTTCGATACAAATCCTGCGGCGGTATGTTCGAGGTCGCCACCAGCACGACCCCATGGCCGAACAGCTCCTGGAACAGGGTCCCCAGCAGCATGGCATCTGTAATGTCGGAGACGAAAAATTCGTCGAAGCAGATGACGTCGGTCTCGTCGGCCAGCTTGCGGGCGATCAGCTTGAGCGGATCGGCCTGACCGGTCAGTCCCTTGAGCTCATCGTGCACCCGGTGCATGAAGCGGTGGAAGTGGATACGCAGTTTGCGCTCCCCGGGCAGGCTGTCGAAAAAAGTATCCATCAGCCAGGTCTTGCCTCTGCCCACGCCACCCCACATATATAGCCCCAGGATGGGCGTACGGGGCTTCGGCTTTTGCAGCCAGCCCAGCAGACCGCGGGATCTGGTCGGAGTCGGGGTTTGGCACAAATCCTGATAGAGTCGCTCCAGACGGGCCACGGCCATCGCCTGAGCGGGGTCGGCCACGAAGCCGGGGCGCTGCAAATCCTGCTGATATTTTTGCTGCGGGGTCATCCTGTCAATTGCCTTCAAGTCCCTGAATGAAGGACAAAATGGTATCACGCCCTCGGGGTGCACGGTATAGTGCCATCAAGGCGTAGCGGCCGTTCAGGCCGCATTAACATACATTGGTTTAGCTGTAACAAGGAGCATCTATGAGTCTGTTAAACGGGATCCTGCTGGCTGTCGCCGCCTTGATTATCGGTATCATCATCGGTCGCTTCACAGTGCGCAGCCGGGATGCCGGCCGTCTGGAACAAGAACTGAAGAAGGCTCACAAGGAACTGGAAAGCTACCAGGGTCAGATCAATACCCACTTCGCCGACAGTGCCGCCCTGATGGAGCAGTTGGCCGAGCAGTACCAGACCCTTTATCGCCATATGGCGGAGCAGAGCAAATTCCTGGCCAAGGCCCAGGAACCGCTGTTCCGTGAAACCCTGCTCGACGAGAGCAGCGATGTCCCGGCCAATGAAGAACCGGGTGTGCCGCCCCGTGACTATGCAGGGGCCTCCGGTCTGCTCAAGCAGTCCAGTTAGTTCCCCGCGGAACTAATTGCGCTGTATCGTGGTCAGACCTTCACGATTGCATTGCAACTTTTTCTGGGAGCTGTTTTTCATATGCGTAAACCTCTTTCTGTGCTCAGTGTGTTAGCCCTCAGTGTCGGTATCGCCATGTCTGCGGCCCCCGTGCAGGCTGCACTGCCCTCCCTTTTGGCGAACAATCAGGAGATGCCGAGCCTGGCGCCGGTACTCGAACAAGTCACCCCTGCCGTGGTCAACATTTCCGTCTCCGGCAAGAAGATCACCCGCCAGCGTCTGCCGGAACAGTTCCGCTTCTTCTTCGGCCCCAACATGCCTGACGAACAGGTAAGCGAGCAGCCCTTCCAGGCGCTCGGTTCCGGCGTCATCATCGATGCCAAGAAGGGTTACGTGATCACCAACGCCCACGTGGTCCACGAGGCGGACGAGATCAAGGTCAACCTGAAGGATGGCCGTGAATACGCCGCCAAGAAGATCGGCGAAGACAAGCAGTCCGACATCGCTCTGCTGCAAATCAAGGCCGAGGATTTGGTGCAAATCAAATTCGCCGACTCTGACGAGCTGCGGGTCGGTGACTATGCGTTGGCCATCGGCAACCCATTCGGCCTCGGCCAGACCGTCACCTCCGGCATCGTCAGTGCGCTCGGTCGCAGCGGCCTCAACATCGAGAACCTGGAAAACTTCATCCAGACCGATGCGGCCATCAACTCGGGTAACTCGGGTGGCGCCCTGCTCAACCTGCGTGGCGAGCTGATCGGCATCAACACCGCCATCCTGGGCCCCAACGGCGGCAACATCGGCATCGGCTTTGCCATTCCGTCCAACATGGTGCGCGACCTGTCCGAACAGATCGTGAAATACGGTGAAGTCCGCCGTGGCCAGCTGGGCATCATAGGGACCGAGCTCACCTCCGAAGTGGCCAAGACCTTCGGCTATAACAAGAAGGACGGCGCCTTCGTCAACCAGGTGATGCCTGACTCTGCCGCCGCCAAGGCCGGCATCAAGCCGGGCGACATCATCGTCAGCATCGACGGCAAGGCAATCCGCTCCTTCGGCGAGCTACGGGCCAAGATTGCCACCATGGGGGCCGACAAGCAGGTGGCGCTGGGCCTGATCCGCGATGGCAAGGAGCAGACCGTCAAGGTCACCTTGAAGAAGGCGGATGACAGCGAAATCCTGGCCAGCGCGCTGCACCCGGCACTGGAAGGGGCCAAGCTGAGCACCACCAGCGAGCCGGTCACCGGCGTGGCCGTCTCCGAGATCGATCCGCGCTCCCCTGCCGCCGCCTCCGGTCTGCAGAAAGGCGACGTCATCATCGGCGTCAACCGCCTGCGCATCAACTCGCTGGAAGAGCTGAGCAAGGCACTGAAGAACAAGCCGGATGTGCTGGCCCTCAACATCCAGCGCGGCGACTCTTCGCTCTACCTGGTAATTCGTTAATCTCCTCTCACCCGCGGCGCCTGCCGCGGGTGATTTTTATCCACCGATAGTGTTATTCTCTGCCCGCTCTATGTACGGATGAGAATGACATGAAAATCCCCCCTATAGTCAGTTACTTGGGCAAGTCTGTCGGCTTCGGTCTCACCGTGGCGGCGCTACTGTTGCTGCTGTTTCCCAATTTTCGAGGCGGGGCCCAACTGCCCGGCCTCATCACCAATGCCCGTGAACTGAGCTTCTCCTACGCGGCGCACCGCGCCGGCCCTGCCGTCGTCAACATCTATACCCGCAGCTTCGCCCGCAATCAGGGCAACCAGACCGAACTCAGGCCGCAGGGACTGGGCTCCGGCGTCATCATGAACCAGCGCGGCCACGTGCTGACCAACTACCACGTCATCGCCGATGCGGACCAGATCATAGTCGCGCTGCAGGACGGACGGGTGTTCAGCGCCGAACTGGTCGGCACCGACCAGCTCACCGACCTAGCGGTGCTCTACATCGAATCGGACAACCTGCCGGTGATCCCGCAGGATCCGGAGCGGCTGCCCGACGTGGGCGACGTGGTGCTCGCCATCGGCAACCCCTACAACGTCGGCCAGACCATCACCCAGGGTATCATCAGCGCCACCGGCCGCATCGGCCTCTCCAGCATGGGGCCGGACAGCAACGGCCGGCAGGATCTGCTGCAGACCGACGCCGCCATCAATGAGGGCAACTCGGGGGGCGCCCTGGTCAATGCCCGCGGCGATCTGGTGGGCATCAACACCGCCGCCTACCACCTCAATGGCAATCAGGAGAGCTACGGCATCAGCTTCGCCATTCCCTACAAGCTGGCCAAGCGCATCATGGATGAGCTGATCGCCAACGGCCGGGTGATCCGCGGCTACCTCGGTATCTCCAGCGTCGAGATCAACCCCATCGTCGCCCGCATGATGAACCTGGGTGACCTTCGCGGCCTGGTGGTGGAGAGCCTGGATCCCAACGGGCCCGCCACCAAGGGCGGGCTGAAGCGGGGCGACGTGCTGCTCAAGATCAACGGCGAGGCCATCAGCGGCGTGCGGACCGCCATGGACAAGATCGTCGAGAGCCGGCCCGGCACCAAACTCACCATCTCGGTGATCCGCGACGGCAAGCCGCTCGAGGTAGAGGTCATCATCGAAGAGGATCTGCGCTACCAAAACCGGGCCAGCGCCAGCGCGGCCACCGCCAGCTGACATCACCCATCGACGGGGCGAGGAATCGCCCCTTCTCCTCCCTTTCCCCCGCCCGGCCGTGAGGCGACTCACAGTTTCAGCCAAGAGCCACCAGCCCCTCATCCAACGCCAAGTGCGCCCCTGATCACACAAAACAAGCGCCAATGAGCACTCTTTTCCGCTTGATGCCGCAAAAGCGGCTTCAATTGGCCAGCTGGCGCGCGAATTTCCACTTCGAATAGGAAAAACAGTACCTCCTCTCCCGGACATGACCGGCTTAGGGTAACGCTATCCCTTCTGCCAGCCTTGGAGAGCAGACATTGCACACAGAGACCCATGACCAGCCCCTGACCCCGGACAGCCCGGCCCTGTTGCGCCAAACCGACCAGATCCTGGCGCGCATCCATATCCTGCTGGCCGAACAGGGCATTCGCCCCAACGAGGTACAGCAGCAGATGCTGGCCTCTCACGTCAAAGCCATGGTGTGGCGCTCCCACAGTGGCGAGCCGCTGCCGGAAGTCGACCTCAGCCTGTTCGAGGAGATCTCCCCCCTATCCCTGCGTCTGGCCGAGCAGGTCGTCAGCTGGCTGGAACGGCTCGCCTATGAAGAGGCACACCTCTTGTCCGTCCATTTTGAAGTAGCCAAAGAAAACGAACTCAGTTCAGTCAAAGGAGAATGCTAAATGACAGCCATCAAACTCGTGATCGGTGATCGCCTCGGCAAGGGCCAGAAAGTGGGTGTAGGCGCGGAAGCCGCCGGTGCCAGCGTAACAGTCATCCCCGGCATGGCCGCCGACATGAAGCTCGGCGACGTGATGAACAAGGAGCAGGCAGATCTCGGCATCTCCTTCTGCGGCAGCGGCGGTGCCGGCGCCATCACGGCCCAGACCAAGTACGGCTACAAGTGCCGCTACGGTATGCGCTCCATCGAAGAGGGCGTCACCGCCATCAACGAGGGGTGCGTAGTGCTCGGCTTCGGCTTCATGGACAAGGAAGAGTTGGGCCAGAAGCTGGTCGAGGCGTTCGCCAAGAAACACGGACGCGCATGATGAAAGAGGACTTCACCACCCAGGTCACCGTCAACGGCAAGGGCGCGACTAGTCAGCAGGCGTTCGCCGCCGCCCTCAGCCAGGTGCAATCCACGCTGCTCAAGGACAACCCGCGGGTGCTGCTGCGCATCGAACCGGTCGAGGTCGAGGTGATCGAGGCCGAGGAGTCGGTCCGGGTGGAGAAGTTCCTGTTCTTCTTCCTGCCGCGCCAACGCCACGAATACCGGGTTCGGCTCGCCATCACGGTCAGGGTCACCAGCCTGGATACCGACAAGGTGACGTTCACCCGGGTGTGACGCCGCCCGCGGCAACACCGCCACAAGAAGGATACATGGGATGTTTCTAATCATATTTATCAAGTCACTCATCATTGGCGGCCTGGTTGGCGTCGGGGTGGGGGCCGGCGCGGCACGGATGTTCCATGCCCCGACCGTGCAGGGGATGGGCGCCTTCCGAACCCTGGGCGAGCTCAACTCCTGCGAAGGGGACCCCGCCTCCCACTTCTCGTTTGGTCTGGGCTTCTTCTTCAACGCCTGGGCCTCCACGGTCGCAGCCGGCGCCTTCACCCAGGACGTGGATCACCGCATCCTGCCGAACTGGGGCGCGGCAGCCCTGATGATCAAGAATCGGGATCTCGCCACCACCCTGCATGACCCGAAAAAGATGGCCATCGCCTGCGGCATCATAGGTGCCATCGTGGTCGCCTTCCTCAACAGCACCGCCGCCGCCGTGCCGGCCGCTCTGCAGGTCACCGCGGTCAAGGTACTCGTGCCGGCTGCCAACCTGCTGGTCAACACCGTCATGCCGGTGATCTTCTGGCTGGCCGCCATCGAGGCGGGCAAAAAGTCCGGCTTCTGGGCCACCATCTTCGGCGGTCTGGCCCAGCTCATCATGGGCAACGCGGTACCGGGTCTGGTGCTCGGCATCCTGATCGGCAAGGGGGTGGAAGAGAGCGGCTGGAACCACGTCACCAAGGTGATGATGGCCGCCATCGTCCTGCTGTTCGTGCTGAGCGGCTTCTTCCGCGGCTTCGACATGAAACTCATCGAGTCCTTCCATCTGGGTGTTCCCCTGTGGCTGGAAAACGTCCATAACCTGCTGAGCGGCAAATAAGGGGTCACGCCATGGATGAGAAACTGAAAAACAACTTCTGGTATGCCGACTGGTCCTTCCCCATCTTTGTCGGCCTGCTCTCGGCCGGGGTCTTTGCCGGTACCCACATGTTCTACCTGTACGGGGTCGGCGCCTTCAACGAGGTGGCCTTCGTCGCCATGCTCAAGGCCGGCATGGACACCGGCGCCTACGGCGCGGTGGCGGCCTTCGGCGCCAGCTTCCTGTTTGCCCGCATCATCGAGGGCTCTCTGGTGGGGATCCTGGACATCGGCGGCGCCATCCAGACCGGGGTGGGCCTCGGCGTGCCCGCCCTGCTGCTGGGGGCCGGCATCATCTATCCGGTGGAGAACTTCCCCGCCTCGCTGGTGACCGGCATGGTGATTGGTCTGGCCATCGGCTATGTGATCATCCTGGCGCGCAAGTTCACCATCAACCAGAGCAACTCCACCTACGGGGCAGACGTCATGATGGGGGCTGGCAACAGCTCGGGCCGCTTCCTCGGCCCCCTCATCATCCTCTCCGCCATGGGTGCCTCCATCCCCATCGGCATCGGCTCCCTGCTGGGTGCGCTGCTGTTCTACGTATGGGGCAAGCCCATCACCGGTGGCGCCATCCTGGGGGCCATGCTGCTGGGTACCTTCTTCCCGGTTGCGCTTGCATAACCATCCGCCGCCCTGCGGGGCGGCACGCTAGAGGCCATCAGCATGTACGACATCATCATCAGAGCGGGGCGCTAGGGAGATGGCCGGCTCGTCGATATCGCCATCAGGGAGGGCAAAATCGCCGCCCTCGGCTCCCTGCCGGAGACGGCAGCGGCGCAGCAGACCCTGGATCTCGGCGGCCGGGTGCATGTGAGCGCCGGCTGGATCGACGGCCACACCCACTGCTACCCCGCTTCCCCCATCTATCACGATGATCCGGACAAGGTGGGCGTGGAGTCCGGCGTCACCACCGTCATCGACGCCGGCAGCACCGGGGCCGACGATGTGGATGACTTCCAGCGTCTCGCCGCCGGCTGCAAGACCCGGGTGCGCGCCCTGCTCAACATCTCCCGCATCGGCCTGCTGCGCCAGAACGAGCTGGCCGACAGCCGGGACCTCGACATGGAGCTCGCCTCGGCGGCCATTGCCCGCCACCCCGGCTTCATCGTCGGCATTAAGGCGCGGATGAGCGGCAGCGTGGTGGGTGAGAACGGCCTGCAGCCGCTGCGCATGGCCAAGGCACTGCAACAGGCCCACGGCCAGCTGCCGCTGATGGTACACGTGGGCAACACGCCGCCGGATCTGGACGAGATCGTCGCCCTGCTGGGGGATGGCGATCTGCTGACCCACTGCTTCAACGGCAAGCCCAACCGCATCCTGACCCCGGCCGGTGAGCTGCGCCAGGCGGTGCGTGAGGCGATGCAGCGGGGCCTCTTGCTCGACATCGGCCACGGCGGTGCCAGCTTCAGCTTCGAGGTGGCGGAACTGGCCATTGCCCAGGGGATCCTGCCCCGCACCATCAGCTCCGACATCTACTGCAAGAACCGCATCAAGGGGCCGGTCTACAGCCTGGCCCACGTGATGTCGAAGTTTCTCACCATCGGCATGACCCTGGAGCAGGTGCTGGCCTGCGTCACCCACCATGCCGCCGATGCCCTGCACCTGTCCGGCAAGGGGCGGCTCGAGGTGGGCGCCGATGCCGATCTGACCCTGTTCGAGGTGATGAGCGGCCCTACCCTCTTTACCGATACCGAAGCCGGCGCCCGCAATGGCGATCGGCAGTTGCTGCCGCTCGCCGCCCTGGTCGGTGGTGAATTGGTTCTGACTCACTATGGGAAATCACACCATGCCTTCTGTGTATGAGAAATATCAGCTCAAACCGGTGATCAACGCCTCCGGGCGCATGACCATTCTCGGCGTCTCCACCCCCGAGCAGGAGGTGGTCGACGCGGTCAACTTCGGCCTCGGCCACTACTTCGAGGTGAAGGATCTGGTCAACAAGACCGGCGCCTACCTGGCCGGCTTGCTGGATGTGGAAGATGCGGTGGTAGTCTCTTGCGCCAGCGCCGGCATCGCCCAGTCGGTGGCCGCAGTGATCGTGCGCGGCGACCCCTACCGCCTCGAGCAGTTGCACGCCCATGCCCACAATGTGCCGAGCGAAATCGTGCTGCCCAAGGGGCACAACGTCAACTTCGGCGCCCCGGTCGGCACCATGGTCAACCTGGGTGGCGGCAAGGTGGTGGAGGCCGGCTACGCCAACGAGTGCTCTGCCGCCCAGCTAGCCGCCACCATCAATGCCAATACCGCCGCCATCCTCTACATCAAGTCCCACCACTGCGTGCAGAAGAGCATTCTGTCGGTGGCCGAGGCAGCCGAGGTGGCCAAGGCCCACGGGCTCCCGCTCATCGTCGATGCGGCGGCCGAGGAGGATCTGCGTCTCTATTACAACCTAGGGGCGGATCTGGTCATCTACAGCGGCGCCAAGGCCATCGAGGGGCCCACCAGCGGGCTGGTACTTGGCAAGCATCAGTACGTGGAGTGGGTCAAACAGCAGGCCAACGGCATCGGCCGTGCCATGAAGGTGGGCAAAGAGGGGATCCTCGGCCTCACCCACGCCATCGAGCGCTATCTGGCCAAAGAGAAGGAGAGCGGCGCCGCCATGGTCGCCAAGATGACCCCCTTCATCGAGCGGCTCAACCAGCTGCCCGGCGTCGAGGCCCGGGTGGTGTGGGACAGCGCGGGGCGCGACATCGCCCGCACCGATATCGCCTTTGACCACCAGCAGATCGGCATGACCACAGTGCAGGTCGTCGCCCGTCTGCAGCAGGGCACGCCTGCCATCTACTGCCGCGGCTACAAGGCCAACGAGGGGCACATCGAGATAGACGTGCGCAGCGTCACCCTGCCCCAGCTCGACCAGATCCACTCCGCTATTGCCCACCTCGTTCAGGAGAACAACTGATGTCTTTGACTCCCAATTACTACCGCGATCGGGTCTGCCTCAACGTGCTGGCCGGCTCCCGACAGAATGCCGTCGACATTTATGAGGCCGCCGAGGGCCACGTGCTGGTCGGTGTGCTCTCCAAAAACTACCCGGATGTGCCCTCCGCCGTCGCTGACATGCAGGCCTACGCCAAGCTTATCGACAATGCCCTCTCCATCGGGCTGGGGGCCGGCGATCCGCGCCAGTCCGCCATGGTGGTCGAGCTGGCTCGCCAGCTGCAGCCCCAGCACGTCAACCAGGTGTTCACCGGGGTCGGCGCCAGCCGGGCGCTGCTCGGCCAGTCTGACACCCTCGTCAATGGCCTTGTCTCTCCCACCGGCACCCCGGGGATGGTGAAGATCTCCACCGGCCCCCTGAGCAGCCAGCAGCCCGACGGCATCGTCCCCATCGACACCGCCATCGCCCTGCTCAAGGACATGGGCGGCAGCTCGGTCAAGTTCTTCCCCATGGGCGGGCTGGCCTGCCGCGCCGAGTATCAGGCAGTGGCCGAGGCCTGCGCTCGCCACGGCTTCTGGCTGGAGCCCACCGGCGGCATCGATCTCGACAACTTCGAGGAGATAGTGCGAATTGCGCTGGATGCCGGGGTTGAGAAGGTGATCCCCCACGTCTACAGCTCCATCATCGACAGCGCGAGCGGTCAGACCCGTCCCGAGGACGTGCGGACCCTGCTGGCCAAGGTGAAGCGGCTGATGGCTTGATCGCCCTCAGGCACCGGTCCGATCACTGGCCGGTGCCTGGCTTGTCATTGACTCGCTTGTTAACATCGATTTTCTATTCCGCGACAGGAGTCCGATCCCCCCTCATGACCAAGCTGCCCCACCCCAGACTCCAGCAACTGCTCACCCTGCTCCACGCCGAACCGCTGCCGCAGGAGGAGCTGGCCCGCCGCCTCAATGTCTCCACCCGCACAGTACGCACCGACGTGGCGACCCTCAACGAGATCATCGCCACCCGGGGTGCCCACCTGATCCACCAGCGCGGCAGCGGCTATCAGCTCAAGATCTACAATCAGGAGCTGTTCGAGGCGCTGCTGGCGGCCCAGGAGCAGGAGAGCGGATTGCCTCGCACCAGCCGCGAGCGGGTGCTGCACCTGCAGATCCTGTTGTTGACGGCGGAGCAGGGCATCAAGCTCGACGAGCTGGCGGACACCTGGTATCTGAGCCGGGCGGCGCTGCAGGGGGACATGGCGGAGGTGCGGGAGCAGCTCGCCCACTTCGACCTCGCCATCGACAGCAAGCCCAGGCAGGGGATGCGGATCTAGGGGGGGGAGACGGCCATTCGCGCCTGTCTCACCCAGCTGCTCTATCAGGAACTGCTGCACAGTAACCCACTGCAGAGCCTGCTGCCCAACCTCTGTCCCAGCAAGACGCTGGAGGTAGTGGGCAATCACATCCACGAGCAACTCGGCCGCCACCAGTTGCGCCTGGCCGACGAGAGCCTGCAGCAGCTCGCCATCTACTGCGCCGTCGCCCTGCTGCGCCAGGCCGCGGGCCACGAGCTGCGCCAATTCACCGGCGAGGATCTCACGGCGCCGCTGCTGGCCGTCGCCCGCGACATCTATGGCGAGCTGCCGACCCTGACCCCGCCGGGGGAAGAGGAGATAGCCTGCCTCGCCATCCAGATCCAGGCCCGTCTCACCGCCGATGCCCCCCAGCTCAGCCCGGCCATGGCGGCCGAGAGCGAACAGCTGGTGGAGCATCTGCTGGCCTACATCCACCAGCACTATCCCTATGACCTGCGCGGCGATCTGCAACTGCGGGCCGACCTGCAGACCCATATCAGCGCCATGCTGCTGCGGGTCAAATACCAGATCGGCAGCCACAATCCGCTGGCGGACCACATCAAGCAGTATTACCCCCTCGCCTACGACATCACGCTGGCGGCCATCTCGGAGTGGATCAAGCAGACTCCTTACCGGCTGACCCACCACGAGATAGGCTATCTGGTGATCCATATCGGGGTCGGACTGGAGCGCCACTACGACATCGGCTACACAAGGCGCCCTCAGGCGCTGCTGCTGTGCGATGCGGGCAACGCCACCTTTCGGGTGCTGGAGGCCCGCATCAAGCGGGAGTATCCCCAGCTGCAGTTGACCACGCTGGAGTCGGTGCGGGATTACGAAGGGCTGGCGCGGATCGAACAGGACTTCGTCATCACCACCATCAAGGTGAGCGACAAGAACGTGCCCGTGGTGCAGGTCGCCCCCTTCCCGACCCAGTACCAGCTGGAGCAGCTCGGCAAGCTGGTGCTGATCGATCGCACCCGCCCCTACCTGCTCGACAAGTACTTCGATGCCGACCACTTCATGGTGGTCAGCGAACCGCTCAGCCAGGGGGCGCTGTTTGATCGCATCTGCAGCCAGCTGGAAGCGGAGGATCTGGTGGAGAGCGGCTTTCGGGGATCCTTGCAGGAGCGGGAGCGGATCGTCTCCACCCTGCTGGGGGACGGTATCGCCCTACCCCACTCCCTCGGTCTGCTGGCGCGCCGCACCCTGGTCTATACCGTGCTGGCCCCCCAGGGGATCGACTGGGGCAACGGCGAGAGCGCCACCCTCGTCTTCGTACTGGCCATCGCCAAGGCCGACTACGAAGAGGCGATGGGGCTCTACGACCTGTTCCTGGCCTTGATGAACGAAAAAGCCAGCAGGAGTCTGCTGGCTTGTCGGGACTTTACCGCCTTCAAGGCGCTGGCACGCAGCGCGCCTTGAGCACGAAGGGGCCCGCTACTCCTCGTTGAAACCCGAGGTGAACAGCGCCACCACGGCGGCCAGGGCCTCCACTTCCTCTGGCCCCTCCACCTGAACTTCCACCTGCTTGCCCTGGGCGGAGTCCAGCATCAGCAGGCCGATCACGCTGTCCGCATCGGCCTCGACCCCCTCTTCGTTGCGCAGCAACACGTGGGCATCGAACCCCTGCACCAGCTCGAACAGCATCATGGCCGGTCTGGCATGCATGCCCAGTTTGTTTTTCACTTCCACCGAGGCTGAGACGGTCATCTGATCTTCCTATTGGTCCATCAAAATTGCGGCGCACTCTTGTCGAGGGTGCGGTGGCGGATCTGGACGTTCTTGCCCAGCAGGCGAAAGGCGCCGGCCAACTGTTCGGCAATGAACACTGATCTGTGCTGGCCACCGGTACAACCGATGCCGACCGTCACATAGCTGCGATTGTTGCGCTCCAGGTGGGGCAACCAGGTCGCCAGCATGTTCTCGATCTGCAGGATGAACTGCATCACGTCGGGCTGGCTGGAAAGGTAGCGGGCCACCGGCTCATCCTTGCCGGTGAACGGTTTGAGCTCAGGGATCCAGTGCGGATTTGGCAGGAAGCGGGCGTCGAACACGAAGTCGGCATCCTTGGGGATACCGTACTTGAAGCCGAACGACTCGAACACCAGCACCAGCTCGTTCTCCTTCTTGCCGAGCACCCGGGTCTTGATGAGCTCGCTCAGGTCGTGAATGCTGAGGTTGGTGGTATCGATACGCAGGTCGGCTGTCGAGGAGAGCGGCGCCAGCAGGTGGGTCTCTTCCCGGATCGCCTCGTCGAGCGACAGCTTGTTGCGCGACAGGGGGTGCAGCCGGCGGCTCTCGCCGTAGCGCTTGAGCAGGGTGGAGTTTTCAGCATCGAAGAAGAAGCTCGTGAACTCCACACGCCCCTCGTTGCGTACCTGAGCCAGCAGGGTTTCCAGCTTGTCGGAACTCGCCGGCAGGTTGCGCACGTCGATGCTGACCGCCAGCTTGTCATACTGGCTCTCGACCGACACGATCAACTGGGGCAGCAGGTTGACCGGCAGGTTATCCACGCAGTAATAACCGAGATCCTCCAGCACACGCAGGGCAACTGTCTTGCCCGAGCCGGAGCGCCCACTCACCACTATTAATTGCATCTTGTTCCCTCACCGCTTGGCGTCATTGCAAGGGCCTGCATCTCAGGCCGATGTCATGATCTGATAGAGTTCTTCATCGCTGGTTGCCTGGCGCAACTGGCGGCATACCGCCTTGTCGCCCAGTTTGGATGCCATCAGGGAAAGGGTCTTGAGGTGCTGCTTGCACTCGCTTTCCGGCACCAGCAGGGCAAACAGCAGGTCAACCGGTTGATTGTCGATGGAATCGAAGGGGATAGGCTCTGCGAAGGTCATCAGGATCGCGGTCGGCGGAAACTCGTCGCCGATCCGGCCATGGGGAATGGCGATACCGGCACCGATCCCGGTACTGCCCATCTTTTCTCGCGCCAGCAGGCACTCGAAGAGCACCTGACGAGAGGTCCCCAGGCGCTCAGCGGCTAACTCGCTGATGATCTCCAGGGCGCGTTTCTTGCTGGTACAAGGGACCGCACTTTTGGTGCAGTCCCGACTCAGTATGTGTTCAAGTTGCATGGTTATTTTTGGTTTAACTTATCTTTGTGCTTGATGATCTGCCGATCCAGCTTGTCCAGCAGGGTATCAATCGCCGCATACATGTCGGCATGCTGCGAGTTGGCGAACACCTCACCCCCGCTGACATGCAGCTTGGCTTCGGCGATCTGGTTCAGTTTTTCTACGCTCAACACCACATGAACATTGTTGATGTGGTCAAAGTGACGCTCGAGTTTGGCAAATTTGTTGTTCACATAATCACGCAGAGCTTCGGTGATCTCGACATGGTGTCCGGTCAGGTTGATTTGCATAACGTCTTCCTTTTGTTTTGCCTAAACCAGGCGTTTGCGCTGATTGGATGGCGGGATCAACAAGGATTCACGGTACTTTGCGATCGTGCGTCTCGCCACCATAATACCCTGTTCGGCCAGCAAATCCGCGATCTTGCTATCACTTAGCGGCTTGGCGGGATTCTCCGCCGTGACCAGCTTCTTGATGAGCGCGCGAATTGCGGTCGATGAGCACTCTCCTCCTCCCTCGGTGTTTACATGGCTGGAGAAAAAAAACTTCAGTTCGAAGATGCCGCGCGGCGTGTGCATGTACTTCTGGGTCGTCACCCGCGAGATGGTCGACTCGTGCATCTCCACCGCTTCGGCGATGTCGTTGAGCACCATGGGTTTCATGGCCTCTTCACCGTATTCGAAGAAGCCCTGCTGCTGCTCGACGATGCAGCTGGCCACCTTGAGCAGGGTGTCGTTGCGACTCTCCAGACTCTTGATGAACCACTTGGCTTCCTGCAGGTGGGAGCGGATGAACTGGGTATCCTGACTGGTGCGGGCCTGTCTGGCCATGGCGGCATAGGTCTCATTGACCCGGATGCGCGGGGCCGAGTCCGGGTTGAGCTCGACCACCCACTTGTTGCCCTTCTTGACCACGGAAACATCCGGGATCACGTACTGGGATTCGCTCTGGATGACGCCGTTGCCGGGCCGCGGCTCCAGCTGCTGGATGAGATCCAGCACCTCCTTGAGGTCGTTCTCCTTCAGCTTGGTCTTGCGGGCCAGGGTGCGGTAATCGCGGTTGCCGAGCAGATCCATGTGCTCAAGGATCACCTCCCTGGCTTCGTTGAGCCAGGGCAGATCGGGTGAGTACTGGCCCAGCTGGATCAGCAGGCACTCCTGCACCGAGCGGGCGGCGATGCCGACCGGATCGAAATGCTGCACCCGCTTGAGCACGGCCTCCACTTCATCGAGCTCCACCTCGACATCCTCGCTGCTCACCGCCGCCTGAATATCCTCAAGCGACACCGTCAGGTAACCGGATTCGTCGATGGCATCTATGATGGCGAGGGCGATGGCGGCATCCACGTCGCTGAACGGGGTCAAGCGCATCTGCCACAACAGGTAGTCCTGCAGGTTCTCGGTGGTCTCACCCTGATAGACGCTGTCTTCCCCGTCATGGATGGGGCCTGCGCTCTGGGCCGTGCCGGCCGAATAGACCTCTTCCCAGGTGGTATCCACCGGCAGTTCGTCCGGCATCTGATCCTGGGCCATGGCATCGCTGGAGTCGAGCTGGCTGACGTCCACCTGGTCGACCGGGCTGGTCTCCTGAACGTCGTTTTCCTCTTGCTCCAGCAAGGGGTTGTTGTCGAGCGCTTGCTGAATTTCCTGCTGGAGTTCCAGAGTGGAGAGCTGGAGCAGACGAATCGCTTGTTGTAATTGCGGCGTCATGGTCAGGGACTGACCGAGACGCAACTGTAATGTCGGCTTCATCTACGTCGGGATATCCTTATGGTCAGCGAGGCAGTCGTCACAGGAAATGAAGAGATGCCCCCTTACTATAGACTGAATTGATCGCCCAAATAGACGCGCTTGACCTGCTCATCGGCGAGTATTTCCGCCGGTGCACCTTCGGCAATCATCTTGCCGTGGCTGACGATATAGGCCTTCTCACATACGTCCAGAGTCTCTCTGACGTTGTGGTCGGTGATCAAGACGCCCAGGCCTCTATCTTTGAGGTGCTGGATGATCTTCTTGATGTCTATCACAGAAATGGGGTCTACCCCGGCAAAAGGTTCATCCAGCAGGATAAAACGCGGCTCTGCCGCCAGTGCACGGGCGATCTCGACCCGGCGCCGCTCACCGCCCGACAGGCTCTGCCCCAGGCTGTCGCGGATATGGGTGATGTTGAACTCTTCCAGCAGCTGCTGGACCTTGTCCTCCCGCTCCTCGCGGCTCAATCCCTTGCGGGTCTGCATGACCCCCATCAGGTTGTCAAACACCGACAGGCGCCGGAAGATGGAGGCCTCCTGCGGCAGATAGCCGATGCCGTTGCGAGCACGGATATGCATGGGTTGCAGGCTGATGTCCTGATCATCGATGGTGATGAGACCGGCATCGCTCTGTACCAGCCCCACGATCATGTAGAAGGAGGTGGTCTTGCCGGCACCGTTCGGGCCGAGCAGGCCGACGATCTGACCGGTGCCCACTTCCAGACTCACGTCGCTGACCACCATGCGGCGCTTGTAGCTCTTCTGCAGGCCGGCTGCTTTCAACACTGCCATGGTTTATTTTCCCTGCTTCTTCTGATCGGCCGGCTTGTCGAAACTCTCGACCTGATCCGGCAGGAACACCGTCTTGACCCGCTGGTTCGGGGTCTTGCTCTCGGCAACCATCTTCTGTTTGACGATGTCGTAGCGAATGAGATCGCCATTGACCTGGCTGTCTTCCTGCTTGAGCTGACCATCGCCGGTAATGGTTACCAGCCGGTTCTTCAGCTCATAGCGGATGCTGTTGCCGTGGGCATTGACCGGCTTACCGTTGTCCAGGATCTGGAAGAAGGTGGCTGGCTTGCCATAGGCCGTCATCACCTCGGCCCCCTTCTCACCGGAGCGGATTACCACCACCTTGTCGGCCTTGATCTTGATGGAACCCTGGGTGATGGTCACATCCTGTTCGAAGGTGATGCGGTTGTCCTGCAGCTCGGCCACTTGCTTGACCGCGTCCACATAGACCTTCTCGGCAAAGTCGGACTCTTTGGCGCTCACGGTGCCGCACAGCAGCAGGGCCGCGAGGGCCAGATTAGCGTTTTTCATTGAAATAGATGGCATGGCCCTGATCCAGTAATTCGAAATATTTGCGTTCCAGATGACCCTTCAGGCCAACGCCCTCGGTCTGGAAGTCCTTACCCACTATGCTGACCTGCTGATTGCTTCTCACGTTCTGGGTCACCAGATCCAGCTCCAGATAGGGGGTATCCAGCGTGGAGATGAAGGAGGTGGGCAGCAGACCATCCAGATGCACCTTGTCCCGCAGGATCACGTTGTCATCCGTATTGAGCACCCCGGTCTCGGCGTTGACCTTCCACTCGGCTTCGCCCTGCTTGTCGAACATGTAGACCACCGGCTTGTCGAAGGTGGCCTGTTCCAGGATCTGGTAATACTCCGCGTAGCGGGACTCCAGTCGCTCGGTGCGCAGCCCCTCGGCATTGAAGCGGGTCGTCACCAGATTCTTGGCGGTGAAGTCCGGCTGATAATTTTCCACCTTGGTGGTCGGCTCCGGCGCCAGCTCGATATCGCCGAGCTGCCAAGCCGCCAGCGCCACCAGAAACAGCAGGGCGAACAACAGGGTCTGTCTGCTCATACCGAGGCCTCTGGCTGATAATCACCCAGCCCCTGGGCCTGCAGGATGAGATCACACACCTCGCGCACCGCCCCCACCCCACCGCCCAGCCGGGTCACCATGTCGGCGCGCGCCAGCACCAGCGGATGGGCGTCGGCCACGGCAATGCCGAGGCCGCAGGCCTTCATCACCGGCAGATCGATGGTGTCATCCCCCATATAGGCTGCTTGCGATGCATCCAGCCCCAGCTTGGCCAGCAGCGCCTCGAAGTGGGGCAGTTTCTGATCCGCCCCCTGCACCAGATGCTGCACCCCCAGGCTCTTCATCCGATCGCTGACGATGCGGGAGTTGCGCCCGGTAATGATGGCAATCTCGATGCCGGCATTGAGCAGCGCCCGCATGCCGGCGCCGTCGCGAGTGCAGAAGGTTTTCAGCTCTTCGCCGTCATTTCCCATGTAGATGAGGCCGTTGGAGAGCACCCCGTCCACATCGCACACCAGCAGGCGGATTTGCGCCGCCTGATCAAACTGGCTGCGCGTCACCGGACCATAGAGGGTCGGTACGTTTTGCATCAAATTACTCCGGCTTTCAGCAGGTCGTGCATGTTGAAGGCCCCCAGCGGGCGCTTGTCGCCATCCACGACCAGTAATCCGTTGATCTTTCTGGTTTCCATCAGCTTGACGGCCTCGGCCGCCATCATCTCTGGTCCCACGGTAACACAGTTCACCGTCATGACGCGGCTGATCGGGGTGTGATGGATATCCACCTGCAGATCCAGAATGCGGCGCAGGTCGCCATCGGTGAACAGGCCGGCCAGCACGCCGTTGCCATCAACCACAGCCGTCATGCCGAGTCCCTTGCGGCTCACTTCCAGCAGTGCCTGGCTGATGGTGGCATCTATCCCCACCAGGGGCAACAGCTCGCCGCTGTGCATCAGATCGCCGACTCGCAGCAGCAAGCGCTTGCCGAGCGACCCGCCCGGGTGAGAGAGCGCGAAATCGTCAGCGGTAAAACCGCGGGCTTCCAGCAGGGCCACCGCCAGCGCATCCCCCATCACCAGGGTCGCTGTTGTGCTGGAGGTCGGTGCCAGCCCCAAGGGGCAGGCTTCTTTCTCCACCTTGATGCACAGATGCACGTTGGCCTCTTTAGCCATGGTGGAGGCCGGGTTGCCGGTCATGCAGATGAGCGGAATGCCGCGGCGCTTGAGTACCGGCAGCAGGGCCAGGATCTCGTCGCTCTCACCGGAGTTGGAGATGGCGATGATGAGATCGCCGCCGGAGATCATCCCCAGATCGCCGTGGCTGGCTTCACCCGGGTGCAGGAAGAAGGCGGGAGTGCCGGTGCTGGCCAGGGTCGCAGCTATCTTGCTTCCGACATGACCTGACTTGCCCATGCCGGTGACCACTATCTTGCCACTACAGCGCAGTATCATCTCGCACGCCTGATCGAAGGCATCGTTCAGGTACTGGTAGAGTCCATCAATCGCTTGTTTCTCGATGTCCAGCACGGTACGGGCGCTGCGACGAAAATCGAACAGTTCAGACACTTTTTCAGACTTTACAGACATAAAGGCACAGCTCCGGGCTGAAATTTGCTGCGGGATTATAAAAAAGTCTGTCGAGATAAGCGAATCGGATACTTCTTGGGCGTAAAAGAGAGACAATTGGTTACAAAAAACTGTCGCGCGTCTGGATGGGCAGACTGTTCAATAGTTGTTCCTTGCTGTTGCTTAGACCTAGACTAGCCCATAAAATTCGCTCTTCATTTACACCGGATGGACAATTGTTTGAACGATGACCTGATCACCATCTCCGACCTGACCTTCAGTCACGGAGATCGGCTGTTATACGACGGGATAAACCTGACCATTCCCCGTGGCAAGGTCACTGCGGTCATGGGCCCCAGCGGCATCGGCAAGACCACCTTGCTGCGGTTGATCGGCGGCCAGCTCAAGCCCGAGTCCGGTCATATCCTGTTTGACGGGGAAGATATCCCTACCCTCTCCCGTTCGCGCCTGTACGAGGTGCGCAAGCGGATGAGCATGCTGTTCCAGAGCGGTGCCCTGTTTACCGGCATGACGGTATACGACAACGTGGCCTTCCCGCTGCGCGAGCACTCCGGCCTGCCGGAGGAGCTGATCCACACCATCGTCATGATGAAGCTGCAGGCGGTGGGTCTGCGCGGTGCGGCAAAGCTGATGCCCTCCGAGCTCTCCGGCGGCATGGCCAGACGCGCGGCGCTGGCCCGTTCCATCGCGCTGGATCCGGACCTCATCATGTATGACGAGCCGTTCGTCGGCCAGGATCCCATCACCATGGCGGTGCTGGTGAAGCTCATCAAGGATATGAACGATGCCCTCGGCATCACCTCCGTCATCGTCACCCACGACGTGAAGGAGGTGCTGAGCATCGCCGACTATGCCTATATCATCGCCAACCGCAAGGTGGTGGCGCACGGCACGCCGGCCCAGCTGCGCGAGGAGCACAATCCCGAGGTCGAGCAGTTCCTGCAGGGACTGCCCGACGGTCCTGTTCCGTTTCATTTTCCGGCAGGCGAGCTGCTACAGGATCTCTGATGTTGACAAGCCAGGTAAGCAAACTGGGGCGAAGCGGGGTGCGGTTCATCAGCGCCATCGGCCGCGCCACCATCATGTTGTTTCACGCGTTGGCGGGCAAACCCGCGCCGCGCAAGCACTTTCCGCTGCTGGTACAGCAGCTCTATGTGGTCGGGGTGCAGTCGGTCGCCATCATTCTGGTGTCGGGCCTGTTCATCGGCATGGTGCTCTCGCTGCAAGGCTACAACGTCCTGAAGGACTTTGGCGCCGAACAGAGCCTGGGCCCGCTGGTCTCCCTCTCCCTGCTGCGGGAGCTGGGTCCGGTAGTGACCGCCCTGCTGTTTGCCGGTCGTGCGGGCTCCGCCCTCACCGCCGAGATCGGTCTGATGAAGGCCACCGAGCAGCTCTCGAGCCTCGAGATGATGGCGGTGGATCCGCTGCGTCGGGTGGTGGCGCCGCGCTTCTGGGCCGGGGTCATCAGCATGCCGCTGCTGGCCTTCATGTTCAGCCTGATCGGCATCTTCGGTGGCAAGCTGGTCGGTGTCGACTGGCTGGGGGTCGATGAGGGGGGCTTCTGGTCCGCCATGCAGGCCTCCGTCGACTGGCAGGATGACATCATGCAGGGCGCCATCAAGAGCCTGATCTTCGCCCTGGTGGTCACCTGGATTGCGCTCTTTAACGGTTATGATGCCAAGCCGACCTCGGCCGGGATCAGTCAGGCCACGACCCGTACCGTGGTCCACTCCTCCCTGGCCGTGCTCGGCCTGGATTTTATACTCACCGCAGTCATGTTTGGATAAGGTAAAGATGAAGTTCAGCAAAGTAGAATTCCTGGTTGGCACCTTCATGCTGGCCGGCATCGGTGCCATTCTGGCATTGGCACTGCAAGTGGCCGGTTTGAGTTTCAAACCGGAAGGAGAAACCTATACCCTGCGCGCCCATTTCGATAATATCGGCGGCCTGAAAGTACGCTCTCCGGTCAAGGTGGGCGGCGTGGTGGTCGGTCGGGTCAGCGACATCAGCCTGGACGCCAAGAGCCAGGTTCCGGTCGTCTCCCTGCAGATGCAGAAGAGCGCCGGCGAGTTCTCCGAGACCAGCACCCTCTCCATCCTGACCTCAGGCCTGCTGGGTGAGCAGTACATCGGCCTGGTACCCGGTTTTACCGATGAGGAGATGGGCACCAGCATGCTCAAGGATGGCGACATGATTGAAGACACCAAATCCGCCATTGTGCTGGAAGACCTGATTGGCAAGTTCCTCTACAGCCAGTCTTCCGACACCAAGTCAGACAGCAAGTAAGGAGTAACCATGTTCAAGAAGATCGCCCTGTTGCTGGGCCTGATGACCAGCATGCTGTTTTCCCTGACCGCGCAAGCCACCGACGCCACCGACCCCTACGCCCTGGTGGATCAGGCGGCCAAGCAGACCTTCGCCCGCCTGAAATCCGATCAGGCCCAGGTGAAGAGCAACCCGGACCACCTGCGGGTGATCATCCGCGAAGAGCTGCTGCCTTACGTGGACAACCGCTTCGCCGCCTACAAGGTGCTCGGCAACCAGATCAAGCAGACCACCCCGGCCCAGCGTGACGCCTTCGTCGAGGTGTTCACCGAGTACATGGTGAGCTCCTACGCCGACGCCCTGGCCCATTTCGACAAGCAGACCGTCAAGGTCGAGCCGGGCAAGGCCGCCGGTGACAGCAACATCACCGCCGTCAACGTCAGCGTGAAAGAGGCCGGCAAGCCGGACATCTTCCTCGAGTTCAAGCTGCGCAAGAACAACAAGACCGGCGAATGGAAAGCCTTCGACATGGTCGCCGAGGGGATTAGCCTGCTCTCTGCCAAACAGAACGAGCTGGGTGGCCTCATTCGCCAGAACGGCATCGATGCGGTGATCGCCCAGCTGCGCGCCCACAATGCCAAGCCGCTGGTGCTCAAGTCATGAGACTGAGCGGCGAGCTGCAGGCGGCTCAGGTGATTGAGCTGTGGCAACGGCGGGCTGACTGGTGGCAGGAAGATCTGCTCGAGCTCGGCGACGTGACCACGCTGGATTCCGCCGGGCTGGCCCTGCTGGTCAAATGGGCCAAAGCCGCTCTGGCACGAGGCGCCACACCGCAACTGGTGGGCGCCTCCGCTGATTTCTATACCCTGGCCAACCTCTACGGGGTGGCCGGATTGTTTCAATCAACCCCGCTCACAACTGAGGACGCATAATGCAAGTCTCTGAAATTGAAGCGATACTCCTCGAGGCTCTGCCATTGTCCGAAGTCCATGTCAAAGGGGATGGCAGTCACTACCAAGTGATCGCCGTCGGTGACATGTTTGACGGCATGAGCCGGGTCAAGAAGCAGCAGGCCATCTATACCCCGCTGATGGACAAGATCGCCAGCAACGCCATTCACGCACTCTCCATCAAGGCCTTTACCGATGCCGAGTGGAAACGCGAACGTAAATTTCTACTGCCCTCCTGATTTGGTATCAAACGTAAATGGACAAATTCAAGATCGATGGTCGTTGTACTCTCAACGGCGAAGTGACCATCTCTGGCGCCAAGAACGCCGCTCTGCCGATCCTGTTCGCCACCCTGCTGTGTGACGAGGAGATCCACCTCTCCAACGTGCCGCGTCTGAAAGACGTAGGGACCACCATCAAGCTGCTGGAGATGCTGGGCGCCACCACCAAGGTGAACGGCAACGTGACCGTACTGACCGGCGCCGTGAACAACCACGTCGCCCCCTACGAGCTGGTGAAAACCATGCGCGCCTCCATCCTGGCGCTGGGCCCGCTGGCCGCCCGTTTTGGCGCGGCTGATGTCTCCCTGCCCGGCGGCTGCGCCATCGGTGCCCGTCCGGTCAACCTGCACGTGCACGGTCTGGAGCTGATGGGCGCCAAGATCGTCATCGAGGAGGGTTACATCAAGGCCCGCGTCGACGGTCGCCTGAAGGGTGCCCACATCCTGATGGACATGGTCTCCGTCACCGGTACCGAAAACCTGATGATGGCCGCCACCCTGGCTGACGGCCGTACCGTGATCGAAAACGCCGCGCGCGAGCCGGAAGTGGTCGATCTGGCCAACTTCATCAACGCGCTGGGCGCCAAGATCCAGGGCGCTGGCACCGACACCCTGATCATCGACGGCGTCGAGCGTCTGCACGGTGGCAGTTACAGCGTCCAGCCTGACCGTATCGAAACCGGTACCTTCCTGGTGGGCGCCGCGGTCACCGGCGGCAAGATCACCTGCCGCAATACCGACCCGACCCTGCTGGAAGCGGTTCTGGTCAAGCTGGAAGAGGCCGGCGCCCTGATTGAGAAGGGTGAAGACTGGATTACCCTCGACATGACCGGTCGCACCCTCAAGCCGGTCACCATCAAGACTGCTCCCTACCCGGCCTTCCCGACCGACATGCAGGCCCAGTTCACCGTGCTGAACGCGGTGGCCAAGGGCACCGGCATGGTCACCGAGACCATCTTCGAGAACCGCTTCATGCACGTGCCCGAGCTGGTACGGATGGGCGCCGACATCGAACTGCAGGGCAACGTGGCCATCTGCCGCGACACCGAGCAGCTCAAGGGTGCCCAGGTGATGGCAACCGATCTGCGCGCCTCCGCCAGTCTGGTGCTGGCCGGCTTCGTGGCCGAAGGCTCTACCATCGTCGACCGCATCTACCACATCGACCGTGGCTACGAAGACATCGAGCAGAAGCTGCAAGGCCTCGGCGGCCGCATCGAGCGCATCAAGGGCTGATTGCCGCCCCTGAGCAACGCCGATACAAAAAGGCCCCTCGCACAGCGAGGGGCCTTTTTCATGAGCGCGGATCGGCGGGATGGCAGGGGCAGTGTCCCGCCAGCTTCATGTTCTCGACCAGCACTGAGCCCGTCTTGAGGCTGGAACGCTCATCTTCGTCGCTGCCCACCGCCACTATGTGGCTGAACATCTCGGCCAGGTTGCCGGCGATGGTGATCTCTTCGACCGGATAGGCTATCTCGCCATTCTCCACCCAGAAACCGGCGGCGCCGCGGGAGTAGTCGCCATTGACGATGTTGACCCCCTGCCCCATCAACTCGGTCACCAGCAGGCCGGTGCCCATCTCCTTGAGCATGCCATTGAAATCCTGACCGGTGCTGGAGACCTGCCAGTTGTGGATGCCGCCGGCGTGGCCTGTGCTGGTCAGCCCCAGCTTGCGGGCGGAGTAGGAGGTAAGCAGCCAGCTCATCAGCTCGCCATTGCGCACTATGTCCATGTCGCGCGTCAGCACGCCTTCGCCATCGAACGGGGTGCTGGCGAGCCCCCCCAACAGGTGGGGGAACTCCTGAATGGTGAGCCACTCGGGCAGGATCTGCTTGCCCAGCTTGTCCAGCAGAAAGCTCGACTTGCGGTAGAGATTGCCACCGCTGATGGCCATCACCAGATGGCCCCAGAGACCGGCCGCCGTATCGGGATGGAACAGCACGGGAGCGTGGCGAGTGCTGATCTTGCGGGCCCCCAGACGAGAGAGGGTGCGCTCCACCGCCTCGTCGGCAATGCGCTGCGGGCTCCAGAGCCCGTCCAGAGTACGGCTGGAGGAGTAGCCGTAATCGCGCTGCATGTCGCCGTCCTGCTCGCCGATCAGCACGCAGCTCAGGGAGTTGCGCGAGGCGGCATAGCCTTTGACGAAGCCGTGACTGTTGCCATAGACCTTGATGCCGAGGTGGCTGGAGAAACCTGCGCCGTCGGAGTGCTTGATGCGGGCATCGCGCCCCAGCGCCAACCGTTCGCACTCGGTGGCCAGCTCGATGCCATATTGGGGATCCAGCGCGACCGGGTGGCACAGCAGCAGATCCGGGGCGTTCCAGGCCAGCAGATCTGCATCCGCCAGACCGGCGCACTCGTCAGGGGAGGTATGGCGGGCAATCTCCATGGCCGCTTCCACGGCGGCGCGAATGGCTATCGGGCTCAGATCCGTGGTGGATGAGGAGCCCTTGCAGCCATCGCGATAGACGGCGATGCCGAGCGCGCCATCCTTGTTGAATTCGATGCTTTCCAGTTCACAACCGCGGGTGTTGACCGACAACCCGGTCTGTTTGCTGATGGAGACTTCGGCCAGCGAGGCGCCCAGTCCCTTGGCGATATCCAGGGCCTCGGTAACCACGGCCTCGAGATGGGCTTGATCCTGGCGGATTTGGTCTTGCTGATCCATAACTCACATCTGTATGAAGGAAGGAAAGGGGCTAAGCATATCAGACCCCTGCGCCCAGCGGGAGAAGCTGGTAACATATCCGCCAAACGTGAATGACAGGAATCAAGAGACCGATGAGTCAATATCAAGACGACAATGAGTGGGAAGACTGGGGACCCAGCAAGAGCCAGCTCAAGCGCGATGCCGAAGCGCTGCAGAAGATGGGGGAAGAGATTGTCTCCCTCAGCCACAGCGAACTGGAGAAGATCCCGCTGGATGAGGAGCTGGCCGAAGCGGTCGAGCTGGGCCGCAAGCTCAAGCCGAAGAAGGACGAGTCTTTCCGCCGCCACCTCCAGTTCATCGGCCGGTTGATGCGCAGCCGCGATGTGGAGCCCATCGTCGAGGCGCTCTCCATCATCAAGAATCGCCACTCCACCGTCAACGCCCGCCTGCACCGGCTGGAACAGTGGCGCGAGCGGCTGATCAACGAAGGCGACAGCGCCCTCAACGAGCTGATGTCCCAGTTCCACGAGCTGGACCGCCAGAAGCTGCGCCAGCTGATCCGCACCGCAAACAAGGAGCGGGAGCTGAACAAGCCGCCGGTGGCCTATCGCGAGATGTACCAGTATCTGCGCGGCGAGATAGAAGATTTGCTGTAAGTGATGACTCACATTCGCCGACAGGCGGCGGTCAGCACAAAATGAAACGGGGCCTATACGGCCCCGTTTTCATGTTGCTGCAACTATCAGCTGCCCGCCATGCACTGGGTATGAGTACCTGGCTGCAGATACGGCATCAGCAGCGGCGCCATCCCCTTGAGCACCTGTACCGGCAGGGCCGAGGTGAAGCGGAACTTGTCGGACTGGCTGCCGGGCACATAGGCCGTCAAGGTGCCGAAGTGATCATCCCCGATGTAGAAGACGAAGGTCGCGGTCCGGTTGCGGGCCAGCGAGCTGGTCACGTTGCCATAGCGGCCCACCGTCTCGATCCGGTTGTCACCGGTCCCCGTCTTGCCCCCCATCTGCAGCACGGTACCGTCCGGCAGAGTAAAGGCGCCGGCGATGCGCCTGGCGGTGCCCCCTTCCACCACCTTCGACAGCGCGTTGCGCAACGCGGTGGCCACCTCGACCGGCAATACCCGGGTCCCCTCGGTCTGCGCCGGTTTAAATTCGGTCTCGAACGGCGTGCCCTTGGCAAACGAGAGGTGCTCGATGCGCAGGGTCGGCGCGCGGATGCCGCCATTCTGGATGATCCCCATCAGCTCGGCCAACGCGGCGGGACGATCGCCCGAGCTGCCCAGCGCGGTCGCCAACGACGGCACCAGGTGATCGAACGGATAGCCCAGTCTGGCCCAACGTTGATGGATATCGAGGAAGGCCTCGACCTCCAGCATGGTGCGGATCCGGCTGTCCCGGGCGCTGCGGTGACGGGTCTTGAACAGCCAGCTGTAGACCTCTTGGCGCTCGTCCCGGCTCGCCTCGACGGCATCGGCGAAGGTCGCCTTGTCGAACTCCTTGAGATAGGAGAACAGCCACAGCTCCAGCGGGTGTACCCGTGCGATATAGCCCTGATCCGGCAGAGAATACTTGCCGGGACCATAGCTGGTGTAGAGCTGTTCGATGCGCCGCTCACTCAGCTTCTCCCGCGGCAGACGCTTGGCTAGGAAGGCCGCGAAGGTCTCCTGCGAGGCATCCGGCATCAGATAGCGGTGCACGGCGGCAAGGCGCACGGCGCTGGGCTTGAGGCCATCCTGGAAGGTGTCTAGCTGCTCTTCCGGGGTCTTGCCACGGTATTTGCGCCAGAAACGCAGCAGATAGGTCTGTCCCTCCTTGTCTGCAAACTTGGCCAGATATTCGGTGCGGCGTGGATCCTTGTCATCCTTGAGCAGCTGGGCGCGGTTGCCCTCCCGGTAGAGGCTGTAGCGAACGATATCGCGCATCAAGCGTACGAACGGCAGGTTGATGGACTCCCGCAGGGCATCGCGAATGGCCGGAATGCGGCCGTTGTCTTCGCGCCGGAAGTTGTTGAAGGTGTGCATGCCGCCGCCGGTGAAGAACCCCTCGTTCGGGCTGGCGGAATACTGGCGATCCAGCGCAGCCTCCAGCATCAGGGGCAGGCTCTTGTCCTTGGCGGTCATCAGGTAAGCGACGGCCCAACGGCTGATGTTGTCCTGATCCGATACCTCTATCTTGCGCAGGCTCTCGGCCGACATGCCGGCATAACTGTCGTGCAGCTCGGAGACGATCTCCAGATAGGTGGTCAGTACCCGCAGCTTGGCGGTAGAGCCCAGCTCCAGCTTGCTACCCTCGTTGATGTCGAATGGCTGATCCGTGTTGTCTGTCTGCACCCGCACCTTGAAGCCCTGCGGCGATTTCTCGAACAGGGTAAAGCTGTACTTCACGTCCCCCGTCTTCTCCGGCGAGAGCAGGCGTTCACCAAACAGGCCGACCTGAGCGGCAAACGTCGGATCCGCCAACTGTTGCAGGTAATGGGAAACCTCGTTTTGCAGCGGCATGTTGAGGCTGGTGTCGGCCGTCAGATCGAGCCGGTCCAGATCGTAAAGCTGCACCCCGAGCTGACGGCTGAGACGGGTACGGGCAACCTGCAACCCCTTGTTGTTGTTAACCTTGGTCACCGCCGGGGACTGCAGGAAGTCACGGAAGGTGATCTTGGCCTTCAGCGCAGCCTCCATCAGCGGCGGGGTTATCATCCCTTCCTGCACGAACAGACGCAGATAGCTGTCGGTCAGGGTGGCCAGTGCCTCACGTCCCTGAGCCAGGTAATAGGAGGGGCGGCGATGGGCAATCATCAACGAGACTACCTGGCGCAGCGCCAGTCCCTGCTCCGCCAGCGAAGCATCCTGGTTGCGAGCGGGATCCAGCAGCCGGTTCACCTCGTCAACATTGGCACCGAACCAGACCCAGAGGCCATCACCCAGACCGTGCACCTCGCCATAACCGGGGGCCGCCGAGAGCGGCACCGAGTTGAGATAGGCCCAGGCAACCAACTTGCGCGCTTCCAGGGTCTCCGGCCCAAGCCGGTAAGCCCGCACGCTGGCGGACGCCATCTGGCGGATCTTCTCGGTGGGGGAGAGCGTCAGGCCATCCGGCGAGTGGCGGTACTTCTCGACCTGGGTCGCCAAGGTGCTGCCGCCGGCCGACTGATCCTGCATATCGAGCGCCTTGCCCACCTGGGACATGGCCGCCTTGGCAAAACGGGGCCAGTCCACGGCCGGGTTGGCCAGCGGATGCTCGTTGCTGAGCAGATCGCGGTTCTCGATGAACAGCAGTGACTGGATCACCAGCGGCGGGATGGAGGCAAAGTCCGGATAATAGTGGGTCGGATACTTGAACTGATAGAAAGGTTCCGCCCGACAGTCATGCAGGGTCAGGCCGGCCTGGACCTTCTCGGTATAAGGGACGAAGAATCCCCTGCTGGCGTAGTCATACAAAGCATCGGAGAAATGCACCTGCTCGCTGACCTGGTAGCCGCGCTGCAGCAGACGCTCCTGCATCATGGGCAACAGCACATAACCCAGCCGCTTGTCGAAGGGGCCGTCCTCGGGGAAGGCAATCTGCTTGCTGGGGCCAGCCTCAACCTGATAGGTCAGCTTGGCGGCATAGCGGGAGATCTCCTGCGACTGCAGGCGCGATGTCTGCATCTCATAGCCCACCATAGCAATCACGGCGGCCAGGCACAGCAAAAAGAGAAAGCAGAACAGCCAGCGCCACCAGGGACGACGCTTGCGCTTGTACTTCCCGTCCGCGCTTGGGACAGATGAATCCTGATATGCCACTTAGTTCAAATCCGTCTGTTCTGATGCGCCCATATCAGCCCCACCATGGTTGCGCAATTTATTGTGTTTCACTCAAGCTTAGTCGTTTTAAGTCAATGGCTTGAAATCTATTGACCGCTTTGTAGTGATGGTAACAGGGCGATCATGAAAAGGGGAGCCGATTGTTGCAGAGCGGCGAGAGATCCGAGCTGATGACAGAAAGCAAAACACCGGCCATGGGCCGGTGCTTTGGGAGAATAATAAGCGAGCTTACTTGCTGGAGCTCATCGCCTTGAGCTTGGAGCTCAGGTCTTTACGCTCCTTGGAGAGCTCGGCGTTTTTGATGATGTGATCATCCACCCGCTCTTCATAGTCAGCGCGCATGTTGGCGATGATGGCCTGAACCTCATCGATGCTCATGCCAGGCTTGATGTAATCGCTCAGGTTGTCGAGCAGCAGCACCCGCTTCTGGTTGTCACGGATCTTCTTCTCATTGTCTGCGATTTCACGCTTGAGCTTGTTCTGACGACGGGACATACGCACATATTCCAGTACATCGCTGAAGGTGGACTTGTTTACTTGTTCCATATCGATACCACTGACGTAAGGTTGATAAAAGCAGGCCAAGTTGCATCCGTACCAGAGAAACGAGCATGAGAGAGTACGGGCCAACCCAAGATGCCCTTTACTCTACCGAGTTATGAAGCAGATACAACCCTAATTGCAGCTCTGGCGCCGGTTTTCGGCAGAGGAGAGCCGAGTGGAGAATAAGGTGTGAGGTAGGTACTGCTCATGTATCGAAGAACAGCGGTCAGATACGAATCAAGCTGAATTTCAGGCAATAAAAAAGCCCGCTCAGATGAGCGGGCTTCTTCAATTGGGTGCCTGGCAGTGTCCTACTCTCGCATGGCGAATGCCACACTACCATCGGCGCTACAGCGTTTCACTTCTGAGTTCGGCATGGGGTCAGGTGGTTCCACTGCGCTATTGCCGCCAGGCAAAAATCTTCAATCTGAAAAAGCTGATTTTGTTCTTCGTTCTCGGTATCTGCTACAAGCCTTCGAACACTTCTTGGGTGTTGTATGGTTAAGCCTCACGGGTAATTAGTATGGGTTAGCTCAACACGTCGCCGCGCTTACACACCCCACCTAT